>CAZUGM010000100.1:0-7737 GCA_964619915.1 uncultured Fusobacteriaceae bacterium
CATCATATAATTTTTTTCCCAGTGAATTCTCTGAAAAACTATTCATTATTCCACCTATAAGTAGAGACGTAACTATGAGTAAGATAATTTTTTTTGACTTTTTCATAATTTTTTTTCTATAAAAGAAAATAAAAAATATAAGGGTAAACTGCCCGGCTAAAAAACCTGCTCTGGACCGGCATCCCAGCCAGTTTATATAGATCAGGATATAAAATAAATAAGACAGAATATTGTATAACTTCCCCCTTACACTTAAAAAAGTCATTGCAGCAAAGAATAAAAACATAACCATCAGTGATCCTCCATAGTTCGGATTGAAGTAGGTGGAATAGATAATATACTTATCAAACTTAAAATTCAGGGTATCGGCTATCCCCCAAAGGTCTTTAGGCAGGATGAGATACCTGCCGAAATGACTTTTAAAGAGATCCAGTCCAAAAAACTGAAAACTGCCTATTATCGAAATTAGAATAATCCCCATAAAAGCCGCTCCTAAGAGTACTTTTATATCTTTTTTATTCCTTGCCATGTTGATGGTTAAAAAGGTTATTGTCAGATATGACAGCCAGACAAAAATCCCCTCATATCTGTCGCCGACTCCTTTTAAAACTATCGATGTAAAGGGAGAGAATACCGTGGATAGGTTAGCCAGTATTCCCATAAATATTAAAGGAATATAATATTTTGTTTTTATAACTTCACCCTTTATGAAGAAAAGTATCACTCCTATAGTCGACAGGGCTACAATAAAGACAGCCTTATAGTAGGAGAAAAAATCATAGTTATTTTCCCCCAATGGATAGGCCATATAATCCAGACTTCCTATGGGAGTATGTATAACCTTTAATCTTACTATTATGGGTACCACTCCCAGGATAATCATCAGCGGTAATAATTTTATTTTTTTTAACATTTAGTTCCTCCCTAGTGATTAATTTCTTTTAAAAGTATACCCCTATTTAGTCAATATTTCTATACACAATATAGATCAGTTTATTTTTTTATGATTATTCTCTTAAAATGAGTAAGTTATAATTATTAAAACACCATAATCCTTTGCAAATTCCTTATTTTTATTATATAATTTCTTTAGACAAAATAAAAACGACATTAAATATATCAGGGGGAAAACATGATAAATGAAAAAAGAATCGTAGATAATTTTTTAGAAATGGTTAAAATCCCATCACCATCTCTAAAAGAAAGAGCTATGGCTGATTGTGTAAAGGCTGAATTAGAAAAAATAGGACTTGAAGTTACTGAAGATAACGCAGGTGAAAGTTGTAACGGTAATGCCGGTAATATCATCGGTGTCTTAAAAGCTAAAGGTTCTAATAAAAAGAAAATATTATTTAGTGCTCATATGGATACTGTTTTACCTTGTGATAAGATTACTCCCATTATAGAAGATGGAATCATTAAATCAGATGGTACCTCTGTTTTAGGTGGAGATGATAAAGCTGGTATTGCAGCAATCTTAGAGATGCTTAAACAATTAAAAGAAAATAACTTAGATCACCCTGAAATTATTGTTGTATTTTCTATTGCAGAAGAGATTGGTCTTTTCGGTGCCCGTGCAATGGATATAGAAAAATACGCTCCTGATTTCGGTATCATCATCGACTCAGGCGGTAAACCTGGAACTGTTACTGTGCAGGCACCATTTGCAGCAAAAGGAAAGATTGAGATTATTGGTAAACCAGCTCATGCAGGTTTAGAACCTGAAAATGGAATCAATGCATTAGTAGTAGCATCCCATGCAATCACTAAATTAAGATTGGGAAGGGTAGATGAAAACACTACTTCTAATATTGGTGTAGTAAATGGAGGAGCAGCTGTAAATATCGTTATGCCTAGTGTCTCTATGATGTATGAGGCTAGAAGTTTTGATGGTACAGTTTTAGATAAACTGTTATCTGAAACTAAAGCTATCTTCACTGAAACTGCAAAAGAGTTTGGAGCGGAATTTAAAGAATCAATCGTAAAGGGATATGACGGATTTAAAATTGAAACCGGTAGTGAGATCTTGAGAGTTTTAGAAGGTGCTTGTAAAGATATAAATATTGAATATAAACCTATGAAATCTGGTGGTGGAAGTGATACTAATATCTACAATGGAAAGGGAATCCCTTCTGTTAACCTGGGTATAGGTATGAGTAAAGTTCATACTAAAGAAGAGTTTATTAAGATCGAAGATATGGTAGGATGTACAAAATTATTACTTTCTATTATAGATAAAATATAGATGAACTTTAAACAAAAAAAGACTAAACAAAAGTGGTGGTTATCTTTAATCATAGTTATTTTAATAACTGTCACTTTTTCGCGGTCTGACTTTCTTATATCCAGAACCAGTAACCTACTACTCCCGCTTAAATTAAAAGTATATAAAACAACCAGTAATATCCAGAATTTTTTCAATACTTTTTTTTATATCAAAGAGATATCTAAAAAAAATGAAATTTTAGAATTAACCATAGAGAAACAAAAACACCTTTCCTTTGAAAATAAGAGTCTTTTAGAGGAAAATCAACACCTCAGGGAACTGCTTGAAATGAAGAAAAAGGTCAAATATAAAATTATCGTAGCACAGATCTCCTATATCGATGCTCTGAATCCCTATGATACTATATCAATTGATAAAGGAAAAAACGACAATATAAAACAAAATATGGCGGTTACCTGTACTCTAGGTGTAGTCGGAAGGATCAAGGAAGTATTTGATGACCACTCTACTGTGGAATTAATCACTTCTAACCAAAGTTATACCAGTGCCACCAATGAAAATGGAGACACTCTTTCAATTCTAAGTGGTCAGGGAAATGAGATGCTCAGCCTGGAATATGTGGTTACTGATTCAAATATCCAGGTAGGGGATAAAATATTTACCTCTGGTATCAGTGATATCTATAAAAAAAATCTTTTTCTAGGAGAGATCACATCTATCGACAATAGCGACGAGATGTTTAAACAAATAACAGTAAAGTTGCCATATAATATATTTAATCTCAAAGATATTATGATCATCAAGAAAGAGAGGTGAGTCCATGAATAAATTTATTCTTTATTTTTTTATACTTAGCTTGAGTTTATTTGCTAAAGATAAAAATCAATTTAATAAGATCAATACTTTTAAAGCTGTGATCATTGAAAACAGCCATCTAAACAAGCGAACCAAAACAAAGGAATATGAAATATTAGCAGATTTGCCGGATAAACTTATAAAAAAAATGATTTCTCCTTCTATAAATAAGGGAGAAATTTATCTATATAATGGGTCTGATAAAACTATCTATTACCCACTTTTAGAACAGACAATAGATCAGAAAATAAATGAAGATGAAAATTACACTTTAAAATTTATTAAGGATCTTAAATCAGATGACAAAGATGTAGATTTTAAGGTAATAAAATCTGATAACCAAATTCAAAAAATCATCTATAATGACGGAATAACTATAAAATTTGAATCTTTTTCAAAAATAAACGAGATTAATTTCCCAACACATGTTAGAATATTAGATGGAAATACTGAAATTTCAGAATTAATAATTAAAGATATTGAAATAAATATCCCTATCTCTAAAAAGGATTTTTCCCTCGATGAAATTATTAAAAACTGATGGTATAGTAATAAAAAAGATGGATCACTCTGAAGCTGACCGGGTATTGACATTATTTTCTAAAAATTTTGGAAAGATCAATATCAATATTAAGGGTATCAGAAAATCTAAAAAAAGACATCTCAATGGAGCTGATCTGTTCGGAATATCCAACTTTATATTTTATAAAAAAGATGAACACTATATCCTAAGCTCTTTTGAACTTAATGAAACTTTTTTCAACCTTAGAAAAGATCTGGAAAAATTAAATATCTCTTTTCATATCTTAGAAATTTTAAACTCTATCTTAGTTGAAAATGAAACACGAACAGGTTTATATAGATTACTTTTAAACTCCTTTCGATTTTTAGATAAAAATAATAAACCTATCAAGGACTTTCTCCTTTTAGGTTATTTTTTAGCTTTCCTTATTAAGGAAGAAGGAATTATGTTTAATATAAAAGATGGACTATATTTTAATATAGTCCATTCTGAAATCGATAATGTAGCAACCTCTAATAGATTAACTGAGATTCAAAAAATTATAATAATATACTTATTTGATGAAAAAATAAATGATATAATCTCACTAGACCCATGTATAGATGATATTAAAAATATAATTTTACTCTTGGAAGATTATATGAACTACCATTTAAATTTAAATTTAAATTTTAAAAAATTTTTTTAGGAGGATCAAATGAACATTGCAAAAATAACAGATTATATAACCTTGGATATGATTTCCCTTGACTTAAAAGCTAAAAATAAAAAAGAAGCTCTTTTGGAATTATCCCAACTGCTTGGAGCATCCGATGCCATCGATGATCCTAAAGTTATCGAGACAGCTCTTATTGAAAGGGAAAAATTAGGAAGTACTGGAATAGGTAAAGGTGTAGCAATTCCCCATGCTAAAACTAATTTTGCCAAGAAATTAACTATTGCTTTTGGAAGGTGTAGTGACGGACTTAACTTTGAATCTTTAGACGGTCAGGATGTTAAGCTGTTTTTTGTATTCGCTTCACCACTTAGTGACAGCATTGTATACCTTAAGATCTTAGCTAGAATTTCAAGATTGATCAGAGATGAAAATTTTAGAAATAAACTGCTAAGTGCAACGGACCCACAAGAAATTTTAAATATCATAAGTTCAGAAGAGGGGTAAATTATGGAATGTCCTTACTGCGGAGCTATGGATACTAAGGTTATTGATAGTAGACCCTATAGCACAGATAACTCTATAAAAAGAAGACGGGAATGTGTCGTTTGTTCTAAAAGATTTACTACTTACGAAAAGTTAGAACCTATCCCTATTTTTGTAATAAAAAAAAATAAGATCAAGGAAGTCTTCAATAAAGATAAACTTTTAAAAGGACTTGAAAGAGCTGTCATCAAAAGAAATGTCAACCTGGAAGCTTTGGAAAGATTTGTAGGAGAGGTCGAAGACACCATTAGAAAAACCAACCATCTGGAGATAGAAAGTACTGAGTTAGGTGAACTGGTTATGGCAAAATTAAAAAAATTAGACGAGATTGCATATATCCGATTTGCCTCTGTATATAAAGATTTTTCAGACGTAAAATCTTTTATCAAAGAGATCGAGGGGATGGTTGACAGTGATTAAAAATATAATCAGTGGTGCTTTTATCGGTATAGCTAATATTATTCCTGGAGTCTCTGGCGGAACTGTAGCTCTCCTTTTGGGGGTCTATGAAAAACTTACAGAGTCTGTAGGAGAATTTTTTACTGCTCCTAAAGAAAAAAAGATAGAATTTATTAAATTTTTATCCCAGATATTTATAGGTGTTATCATTGGCCTCCTTGTGTTTGCAAAGGTCATAGGTTTTCTATATAGTCACTATAGAGAGGGGACCAGCTTTTTCTTCTTAGGTCTGATAGTGGCATCTCTGCCCCTGGTTCTGACCCATAGAGATAACAAGCAGATAAATAAACACGGTAAACTATGGTTTTTATTTGGATTATGATTGGTTTTACCATCTTCCAATCTTTCTTTGGTGGCGGTGAAACTTCCAGCAGCTTATATCGGTTAACTGGAGGATATATCATAAAACTAATTCTGGCTGGGTCTCTGGCTGGAGGAGCTATGGTTATACCCGGAATCTCTGGATCACTCCTGCTGGTTATGCTGGGAGAGTATTATAATATCCTAGGATTTGTAAATAATAGGATGATAATACCGGTTGCCTTGGTAGGTATTGGAGCCGTCATAGGTATTGTTGGTTTTGCCAGAATCATAGACAAACTTTTAAAATCTCACAGAGATAATACTCTGTATTTTATAATCGGTCTTATTGTGGCTTCCCTTGTGGAAATCTGGCCGGGATTTACTCTGACTTTGTCTAACGCAATTACAAATGTTATAATTTTTGCTCTAGGAGTATATATAGTTAAATTAATGAAAAAATTAGAAGGTAAGAAATAATGAAAAAAAATAATGGTTTTTTCATATTCATTGTCCTTGGAATCTTAGGGATTTTCCTATATATCCCAAGAATTTATCGTGGATATCGAACACTGGATCATCTCCAGGATGAATTAAAAGCTACAACTATTCAATCTGAAAAGTTACATCGTGAGATGGATGACATAAGTCTACAATTAGATAATTTTAATAATCTGTATTATATAGAAAAATTTGCAAGGGATAAACTAGCCATGAAGAAAAAGAACGAAACTATCTATAGAGTTATATACGAGGAGGAACAAGATTAATGAAAAGAGAACTAGCTATCGAATTTGCAAGGGTAACTGAGTCTGCGGCATTAGCAGCACACAAATGGGTCGGTAGAGGTGACAAAGAAGCAGCGGATCAAGCAGCTGTTGATGCTATGAGAACTATGTTAAACAAGATCCATATCAACGGGGAGATCGTTATTGGAGAAGGTGAAATTGATGAAGCCCCTATGTTATACATAGGTGAAAAAGTTGGTTTAAGAAAAGATATGGATATCGCCGTAGATATCGCCGTGGACCCTGTAGAGGGTACCCGTATGACTGCCCAAGGTCAAGGAAATGCCCTGGCTGTTATGGCTATCGGAAATAAAGATAGTTTTTTAAAGGCACCGGATATGTATATGGAAAAATTAATTGTCGGTCCTGATGCACGTGGAGCTATCGACCTTAATTTACCACTTTTAGACAATGTAACTAACGTAGCTAAAGCTTTAAATAAATCTTTAGATGAATTAGTTATGGTTATCTTAGATAAGCCTAGACACCATAAGATCATCAAAGATTTACAAAAAATGGGTGTTAGAATATTTGCTATTCCTGACGGGGACGTAGCTGGTTCTATCTTGACTTCCATTATTGATTCTGACGCAGATATGTTATACGGAATCGGAGGAGCACCTGAAGGTGTTATCTCAGCTGCAGTTATCAAAGCTCTTGGTGGAGATATGCAGGCTAGATTAAAATTAAGAAGTGAAGTAAAAGGGATTTCTTTAGAAAATGATAAGATTTCTAACTTTGAAAAATCTAGATGTGAAGAGATGGGAATCGATATTTCCAATGTTTTCACTATAGATGATTTAGTTAAAGATGATGAGGTTATCTTTGCTGCTACAGGTATTACCGATGGAGATCTTTTAACAGGAGTTTCTAGAAAGAAAAATATAGCTAGAACTCAGACTCTATTAATCAGAGGAAAGACTAAAACTATCAGATATATCAATTCAGTTCATAACTTGGATTTTAAAGATGAAGAGTTAAAAGGACTTATAAAGTAAGCTTTTTATAGAGTGTAGATAACTTCTACACTCTATATTAATATCTAAAAACATTAAGGAGAAAAAAAATATGTTATTTTATGAAGATTTTATTAAAAAATTAAACAACACAAATGTAGTATTAAAAGATAAGTATAAATACGGGTTAAATTTCACAAAAAAAATAGTTTGGCTGGGAACAGGAATTCCTATAACTATGATTGGAGGATTCCAACTTTGGGTTCTTAAAACCAATGGTGGTAATCCAATAGGTTATATTCTGGCTCTTTTGATGGTTTTATTTGGTCTATATAACTTAAAGATGTCTCATTCTTATAAGATTGAGATCGATGTAATCAATAAACAGTTAATCAATAAACAGTTTACTATAGAATTAGATAAGGTAA
>CAZUGM010000101.1:0-1461 GCA_964619915.1 uncultured Fusobacteriaceae bacterium
TCTACTTGGGAAATATCAATCTAGAGGAAGTGTTGTAGGAGGTAATTATGATAACCAAGAGAATTGTCCCATGTCTTGATGTGAGAGACGGTAAGGTGGTTAAAGGAGTTAAATTTGAAGGTGTCAGAGATGTGGAAGATCCTGTAAAGCTCGCTAAAATATACAATGAAATGGGAGCTGATGAGTTAGTCTTTTATGATATAACTGCTACTAATGAAGGAAGAAATCTTTTTACAGATATTGTAGAGCAGGTGGCAAACCAAGTATTTATTCCCCTCACAGTAGGAGGAGGAATCAACACTCTTACCGATTTTGACAGGGTATTAAAGGCAGGTGCAGACAAAGTAAGTGTTAATTCAGGTGCAGTTAAAAATCCCGATCTGATCAAAGAAGCAGCACTTAAATACGGCAGCCAGTGTGTAGTCCTATCTATAGATGTAAAGAGAGTTGACGGAATATTCAAAGTGTTTTTAAACGGCGGAAGAAAAGAGACTGAATTGGAAGCTATAGATTGGGTAAAAAAAGGATGTCAGCTTGGTGTAGGAGAAATAGTGATAAACAGTATTGATACAGACGGAGTCAAAGAAGGTTTTGATCTTGAGCTTTTAGAAGTTGTAAGCAATGTGGTTAATATTCCTGTTGTGGCTTCTGGTGGAGCCGGTAAAAAGGAGGATTTTAAAATACTTTTTCAAAAACTTCCAAAAGTGGATGCCGGACTAGCTGCTTCTATATTTCACTTTGGAGAGGTAAAGATACCCGATCTTAAGAGGTGTTTAAAAGACTGTGGTATTGATATCAGAATATAATTTAAGGGGAGGACATATGGAAAATATAAAATTTGATAACAACGGATTGATACCTGCTGTAATTCAGGATTACAATAGTGGAGAAGTATTGATGCTGGCATATATGAATGAAGAAAGTTACAAGAAAACTATTGATGCAGGATTCACATGGTTTTATTCTCGAAGCAGACAGGAACTTTGGAAGAAGGGAGCAACTTCTGGAAATACTCAAAGAATAAAAGAAGTTTCCTATGACTGTGACGGTGACACTCTGCTTGTAAAAGTGGAACAAAATGGCAATGCGTGCCACACAGGGAAAAAATCCTGTTTTTTTAATAAAGTTACGCCTGTTAAAAATCTGACCATGGGAGAGGTACTTTTTACCCTGGATGAAATTTTAAAAGACAGAAAGAAAAATCCTGTGGAAGGTTCCTATACTACCCATCTATATAAAGAGGGAGTGGATAAGATACTTAAAAAGGTAGGAGAAGAGTGTGCTGAGGTAATTATTGCTGCTAAAAATACAGATAAAGCAGAATTAATATATGAAGGCAGCAATTTGATTTACGATGATAGAGATCTTAGGGTTGGAACATTCTATTATGTTATTATTGCATCAAATGGGGAAAGAAATACAACAATATCATTCAGTGAATTCATCTTTGTAAAATATCCC
>CAZUGM010000101.1:1471-7725 GCA_964619915.1 uncultured Fusobacteriaceae bacterium
TTTTTAGAATCATTTTGTGATTAAACTTTTAACAACATCTTTTAGTTCTTTTAAATGAGCAGGAAGTGAGTCTAGAAGACATAAAAGATCAACTTATAAAAAGAATGAAGTAAAAAAATGATTCTAAAAATGGCAGGCCGATTTATTTATTGGCCTGCCATTTCTTTATAAAATTTATTTTTTAAATTCTTTACTCAGTCTCCATCTGTCATGGAACCACATCCATTGTTCTGGATTTTCTCTTATAGCATCTTCTATAAGATAGATTAAGTTTTGTGTATTGACCTTTACATCATTTTTCAGGTCTCCTGTTTCAATAAGTTCAATTCTTTTTATTATTTTTACCGTATTGGTATTATCTTCATTCAGTATGGAATACCCACATACAAGTAGGACCTTAAATTTTAATGCGAAGTGTATGGCCCCTGTAGGAGCTATAGTATCTCTGCCAAAGAAATTAACCGTAGTTCCCTTATCCCTGTGATCTGAGAAAAGTGCCAAGATCTCCTTGTTTTTGATCACCTTTAGAAGTTCTCTAGGGGTATTCTTTGATTTTTTTATCATATTAAAATTAAGCTGACTACGGTTTTTAGTGATATATTCGTCGATATATGGGTTTCTCTGGGCTTTTACAACATCGGACAACCTATATTTCTCTGTAATTTTCAGGGAAGCTTCTAAATTCCCCATATGCATACTGGCTATGATAAGACCTTTGTTTTCAGCTACAGCCTCGTCCAGGATATTGTAGTTTTCTACGTTGACCTTTGTCTCATCAAAGATAAAGTCCATAATCCATAGAGATGAAAGGTAGGCTTTAGTCAGTACCTTATAATTTTTTTTAGCCAGTTCTATCCTTTCCTCTTCTGTTTTTTCAGGAAAAGCTAATTTTAGATTAGCTAATGCTATCATCCTTCTTTTTTTAATGAGATGATACCCTATAATTCCTATTTTTTCAGCAATTTTATACCTTGTTTTTTCCGGAAACATCATAAGTAATTTTACAAAACTAATCATGAGATAATATTCTAATTTATGTTTCATTCCATCCTCCTAATTATGTATATTCAAGTCTATATAGTCTACCACAATTACTATAATGGTGCAATTCAACTGAATACATTTGTAATTAAATCAATAATGAGGTAATATCATATTACAGTAAAAATATAGGAGTGGTAAAATGTATGATGTTGCTATAATTGGGGGAGGAGTTATCGGATGCAGTATAGCCCGGGAACTTTCTAAATATAAGATTAAAACAGTGGTAATAGAACAGGAAGAGGATGTAAGCTGCGGTGCTACCAAGGCAAATTCGGGAATTGTCCACGGGGGCTATGACGCAGCACATGGTACAAAGAAAGGTTATTTTAGTCATAGAGGCAATATACTTTTTGATAAATTGAATAAGGAACTGAATTTCGGATTTGAAAAAATCGGATCACTGGTACTGGCTTTTGACCAGAAGGAAATAAAAACTCTATCTAAAATAATTGAAAATGGTAGAAAAAACGGGGTAGAGAATTTAAAGATTATAGATAGGGAAGAACTGACAAAATTAGAGCCAAATGTAGGAGATGCTGTAGGTGCCTTATACTGTGAGGAAGCAGGGATAGTTTCCCCCTATGAATACTGTATAGCTCTGGCTGAAAATGCCATATCAAATGGGGTAAAATTTAAATTTAACAGCAGGGTTGAAAATATAGATAAGATAGGTGATATATACACAATAAAAACAACTCTGGGAGAGGTAAAGAGTCGGGTAGTTATCAATGCTGCAGGAGTGAACTCCGATACTATCTCCAATATGGTAAATGAAGAATATTTTCATATTATCCCTCGAAAGGGTGAATATCTGGTCTATACCAAGGGATATGGAGATAAAGTTAATCATGTTATATTCCAGTGTCCCAATGAAAAGGGAAAGGGTGTCTTGGTTACACCTACCTATCACAATAACCTTATGGTAGGCCCGGATGCACAAATAATGGATGATAAATATGATGTTTCTACAAATATAGATAATTTATTTGAGATTATAGGTAAAGCAGAAAAATCTATTCCAAACCTGGAAAATAAAAAAATCATCAGAAGTTTTGCAGGGACCAGAGCTACCAGCAGCCTCCATGATTTTATAGTTGAGGAGACTAGTTCTCAAAACTTTATCAATGTGGCTGGGATAGAATCACCTGGGATAACGTCTTCCCCTGCAATAGCCCAGTATGTAAGGGGCTTAGTTGGAAAACTAATTGATCTGCCAAAAAATAATGAATTCAACCCCTATAGAGAGCCCAATATTCTAAAAAAATCAAAGGATGATATACTCCCTATCAAAAATGTAAATGAGTATATCAATTTAGATGAGGATAATCCCGACAGGATTGTGTGCAGGTGCGAACAGGTCAGGCAGAGGGAGATTCTGGATGCCTTGGACAGAGGGATAAAAATCACTTCTACAGATGGGATAAAAAGACGTACCCGGGCAGGAATGGGGATATGCCAGGGAAAATTCTGTGAGCCCAGAGTAAAAAAAATCATCGCTAAGAGATATGGTATACCGGAAGGTGAGATAACTACCAGAGGGATAGGTAGCGGCAGTGAACCTGTCCGGGTAGAGATCATGAAATTAAGAAACAAAATTTAAAACTATAAGAGGAAGTTAATGATTATTTTAAAGAGGAAAAAGTCTCTTTATGTTGTAGAGTATTAACATGTATGTTTAAAAATATTGTTCTAAAGAACATAAGGAACAGTATGCACTATTGTACCATTGTTGTTAATCTGCTAATTAAATATGGTAGTAGAAGGAAAAAATAGTTGTATTTTTTTGCTTATAAATATATACTATATAGTAATCAAATTTATTTGTTAGGAGATGTAAGAGTGGAATTTATAAACAGCAAGGAAAATAAATTATTTAAAACCATAAAGAAATTAAAGCAAAAAAAATACAGGGAGAGAGAAAATCTTTTTTTAGCCGAAGGACATAAATTTTTGGATTTTTCTACTAATCCTAAATATATCATATTACGTGATGGTGTGGAAGATAATTTTCCTAAGATAGACAATTTTAACTGCAAAAAATATATATACAGCGACACCTTATTCAACGAGATTTCAACACAAGAAAATTCACAAGGTGTGATTCTGATCTATGATTTTTTATCTAATTCTATGGATGATTTAGGAGAAAATATAGTTGTCCTAGACCGTATACAGGACCCCGGAAACTTAGGGACAATCATCAGACTGGTCAGTGGGGTTTAAAGATATCGTATTAACAACTGGAAGCGTTGATATATATAACGATAAGAGTGTTAGAAGCAGCATGGGATCATTATTTAATCTGAATATAAACTATCTGTCAGAAGAAAAACTTGTAGAGTTTTTAAAGAAAAATAACTATAATATTTTATCTAGCGGATTGACAAATGAAAGTGTAAATTATAACAAGGTTAAGCTGAAGGGGAAAAATGCAGTTGTCTTTGGAAATGAAGGGCAAGGGGTGTCAAAAGAGATATTAAGTGTGAGTAATGAGATTGTAAAAATACCTATATATGGAAGTGCAGAATCACTGAATGTAGGAGTGGCCACTGGAATCATATTGTATAAGGTCAAGGAAATACTGGAGGAATATGAGGTATAAACATTTAAAAAAAGACAAAGTTTTTGAAAATAAACATTTTGAGATATATGAGGAAGACCTAATCCTGCCTAATGGAAATCAAGTAAGGTGGACTTTCTTAAAAAATTATATAGCTGTAGGAGTAATTGCTTTTACTCCAGAGGGAAAACTTTTATTGGTTAAGCAGTATAGACCGGCTTTAAAACAAGAGATAATAGAGATCCCTGCTGGACTTGTAGATCCTGGTGAGGACGTAGAAAAAGCTGCCATGAGAGAACTTGAAGAAGAGACCGGATACAGAGCCAAAAAAATGACCAAAGTATGTGAATATTTTAGGAGCCCGGGGCTTTCTTCTTCAATGATGTATATCTATCTCGCTGAAGATTTAGTTAAAACGAGTCAGAATCTGGATGAGGATGAGTTTTTAGAAGTTTTAGAAGTTGATGCAAAAGAGATCGATGAGATATTAAAAACACCTTTAGACGGAAAGACCATGTATTCGCTTAACTATATAAAGTGTAATTTAAAGAAATAGCCTGTTTTAGGTTATTTTTTTATGGGAAAAATAAATTAAAAATTATGATATAATAGAGGTGAATAATATAGAATTTTCAGGGATAAAAAGTGTCTTTGGAATAGATCATACAATATTGTCAAAAAAATGATTTTTTTAAATTAAAATAAATGAGGAGAAATGGATGAGATTAGATAAATATTTAACTGAATGCGGACTGGGCAGCAGGAGCGAAGTAAAAAAAATATTAAAAACAAGGGAAATTAAAGTTAATGGGAAAATAGAATTTTCACCTAAACTTAATGTTTCCACCGAAGATGAAATTTTATATAAGGGTGAAACGATAGAATACAAAGCAATGAGGTATTATATTATAAATAAACCTGCCGGATATATTACGGCAACAGAGGATAAAAGACATAAAACTGTTATGGAAATCCTGCCAGAATGGGTAATTCAAAAAAATCTTTTTCCTGTAGGAAGATTGGATAAAGATACAGAAGGACTGCTGCTTTTTACAATTGACGGGACTCTCTCCCACGAACTACTATCTCCTAAAAAACATGTGGATAAAATTTATTATGTAGAGGCTGAAAAAAGTATTACAGATGAAGACATGAAAAAATTAGAATCAGGAGTAGATATAGGCGGATATATTACTAAACCATCTAAGTGCGAAAGAGTGGATGAGAATAAGATAAATCTCACAATAAGTGAGGGAAGATTTCACCAGGTTAAGAAGATGCTCCATGCAGTGGATAATTGTGTAGTATACTTAAAGAGGATCAAGTTTGCTAATTTAGAATTAGGAAACCTGGAAATTGGAGAAGTCAGAGAAATCAATCCGGAGGAGATTTTATGAATTTTTTAATCGATATGCATACCCATACAAATACCACACCCCATGCCTATAGTTCCCTGGAGGAAAATATCAGAGCAGGAAAAAAAAGGGGAATTAAAGTTATCGCCAATACAATGCATGGTCCTTATCTTCAGGATTCACCTCATTGGTGGGCAATAGCTAATCAAAGAACATTACCCAATTATATAGATGGAGTAAGGGTGTTGAAAAGTGTAGAAGCCAATGTAGTAAACATCCATGGAGAATTAGATATAAACGATAAAATAATTGAAATCTGTGATATTGTCATCGGAGGATTTCATAGTATTCCTGAATATGGAGATACCAATGATATAGATAAAAATACCCAAGCTATTATAAATGTTATACAAAATAATGTGGTGGACATCTTAGTTCATTTGGGAAATCCAGAGTTTCCCATAGAATATGAAAAGGTAGTTATTGCAGCGAAAAAACATAATGTAGCCATAGAAATTAACAATGGATCACTGACTACCAGCAGAGCAGGATCGAAACCAAACTGTGAAAAGATTATGGAGTTCTGTTTTAAACATAAGCCTTATATATCTTTGGGCAGTGATGCACATTTTTCTACACTTATCGGGGAATTTACTGAAGCTGTAAAATTGATAGGGAATTATGATAGAGAGTTAATCTTAAATACAGATGAAGATAAATTAAAGGAATTTGCTGCTCTTAGAGGTAAAAAGATATAGAGGTGGTAAAGATGAAAAAAATTATTATATTTACTTTTTTAGCCATTGTAATTTCCACATATTCAGAGGTAAAGGAAGTGGTTAAAAATGCCGAAGGAAAAAATATTCTATTGATGGAAGATCATACTTGGACATTGGAAAAAGAGTATGAAAGTGTAAAAGAATTTGAAAGTAAAGTCAAATTATCCAATGTGGAAGTCTCCCCTAAAAGGAGTGATGGAAGAAGTCTTACAGGAACTGTCACAAATCAAAGTAGAAAAAAACTGGAGTATGTCACCTATAATATAAAATGGATGATTGATGGCCAGTATTCTGTTTTGAGGACATTCACCATAAAAGACCTCAACTACAGGGAAAGTAGGGAATTTAACAGGAGAGTTAAGCTGGAAGGAATTTCTGGCAGAGACTACAAGATTGAAGTTTCGGATTTTAAATGGGCAAATAGAAGAATTTAATAAAAAAACCTCTAAAAATAACTTTTTTGTATTTTTCATAAATTAGAGGTTTTTTATTTTTAGAGGTGTGATTGTAAGAGCA
>CAZUGM010000102.1:0-1958 GCA_964619915.1 uncultured Fusobacteriaceae bacterium
AGGAGTAATGTATAATGATTGATATAGAAAAATATCTACTTTCAGTAGAAAAACAGGTAAAATATATAGGAAATGAGGTAAATAGTATCCATAAGAACGATTATAAGGTAAATATGTGTTTATTTTTCCCTGATATCTATGAGGTAGGGATGTCCAACCTTGGGATAAGGATATTATATGACGTATTAAATAAAGTTGATGGATTTTCATTGGAGAGAGGATTTTCTCCCCAGGAGGATATGGAAGCTGTCATGAGAGAAAACAAGATACCGATGTTTTCACTGGAGAGCAAGACTCCGTTGAAAGAATTTGATGTGGTAGGATTTTCACTTTCATATGAGATGAGTTATACCAATGTATTAAATGCACTGGATCTGGCAGGGATATCGATGAGAGCAGAGGATAGAACAGAAGAAGATCCTCTTATTATGGCAGGGGGAACTTGTACAGTGAACCCCGCTCCCATGAGTAAATTTGTAGATTATTTTGTGATTGGTGACGGGGAAGATGTTATGCCTGAAATAGCTAGGATATTTGTGGCAAACAGGGATAAAACCAAGACAGAAAAATTAGAACTGATAAAGGATATAGAGGGAGTGTATATTCCCAAACTGCACAAGGGGAAAAAAATAAAAAAAGCTATAGTTCATAATTTAGATAATACAGAATTTTACACAGATCAACTAGTGCCTTTTATGAATATAGTTCACGACAGGGTATCTGTAGAGATCCAAAGAGGATGTACCAGAGGGTGCAGATTCTGTCAGGCCGGGTATACATATAGACCTGTAAGGGAGAGAACTTTAGGTAAAAATATGGCTCTTATAGAAAAAACACTTAGATCTACCGGGTATAATGAGGTGTCATTATCTTCATTATCGAGTAGTGACTACAGTAAGATAAATCCTTTATTGGGGAATTTACAGAAGAAGTTTGGAGATGAAAATTTGGGGATAGCACTGCCATCTCTAAGAATGAATCCATATTCTGTAGAGGTTGCAGAGCAGATCCAGAGTGGTAAAAAAACCGGATTTACATTTGCACCGGAAGCAGGAACCCAAAGGATGAGAGACGTTATTAACAAGGGCGTAACAGAGGAAGATATTTTAGAAACAGCAATTGCTGCGGTAAAAGCCGGATGGGGAACGCTGAAATTCTACTTTATGATAGGTCTGCCTTTTGAAACAGATGAAGATTTAAAAGGGATCCATGAGTTAGTGATGAAGGTGGTAAGAGCATGTAAACCATTTACAAAAAAATTAAATATAACAGTTAGTATATCTAATTTTGTGCCGAAACCTCATACTCCATTCCAATGGGCTGAGCAAATGAATATGGCCGAGATGGAGAGAAAACACCAGCTCCTAAAAGATATTTTTTATAGAGCTAAACACACTACTCTAAAGATGCATTTTAGAGAAAAATCATATTTAGAGGGGTTCCTGTCCCGTGGAGATGAAAAAATAAGTGATCTATTGGAGAATGTATGGAAAAAAGGTGCCAAGTTGGAAGATCATGGCAGAAACTTTCAATTTTCCAGATGGAAGAAAGCCATAGAGGAACTGAACTTAGATGAAAAAGATTATCTGGGGGCCAAATCAACAGATGTAGAGATGCCGTGGCATATGGTGGATATCGGCGTGTCGGATAAATTTTATATAAGTGAACTAAAAAAAGCTGAAGAGATAGCCCTTACTCCAGACTGCAGAAATAACTGCCTGGGTTGTGGAATGAAGGGAAGAGTTAAAGAGTGTGGAGAGTTGATCTCTGACAATTTAAAGAAAAAATAATATAAAGACTCCCAAGGGGACAAAAACTATTGCAGTTGGTGTCTACTTGGGAGTTTTTTATTTTTAAAATTGAGTTGCAGAAAAGTTAAGTTTTATAAAAAAATTGAATTTTTAATATTTGTTAAGTATAATTTTAATGTTAATGAGTATAATTTTAATGTTGATTAA
>CAZUGM010000102.1:1968-7720 GCA_964619915.1 uncultured Fusobacteriaceae bacterium
ATCTTATTTAGTGCAATTTATTAAGCGATTCAAATAATGATTTTTAAAAAAAAAAAAGGAAAAAAGTTTTTTTTGAATAAAAGATTAAATAGAGTAGTTGGATTTATTGAACTGGTTAATAAAAGGAGGGGGAGGAATTTGAAAAAAATGAAGTTGGAAATAAACGGAGATACGGTGAAAATAAACGATATTCTCATTTTTGGTGTACACGATCTTGAGATTGGGGAGGACTACGTTTTGATAAAAAAAGACCGGGATAACTTAATCCATTTTATCGATCACGAAAAAGAGTTTCATCCTTATTTTACTGTAATAAGGATAAAAGATGGGGCAAGGTTAGCCCATAACTACAGGTACTGTAATTTTCAACCCATAGAGATAATGGAAGGGTATCATAATAAAACTTTATAAGTTTGTATATATTAACTCTAGTTATTGAGAGGCCGGCTTTGAGCCGGCCTCTTTTTATAATAATAACTCCTTATATTTATAGATTTTATCCTTTAATTCTGAGATCCTTAAAAATCGACCTTCCCTGTAAACCTCCTTTCCCATGGCGAACATGATGATTGTAGGAGCGGTAAACACACTGTATTCGGTCCCGATCTCCCGATTCTCCTCGATGTAGATGTCTATAAATTTTATTTTTTCTGCCGCTGCAACTTCTTCGACCTTTGGCAGAAGCTCGAGACAGACATTGCAGTTCCTACTTTTGACGTACAGAATAACGACTTCTTCCTCTTTTATAGTTTTGGCAATCTTATCTAAATTCATGCGAAACCTCCTAGTCTTTATAAAATTATACTCCATTATCCACTCATATGCACATCTATTATAAAAAAAGATGGTTTTAGAGAGTTAAAATCCAATATTTAATAAAAATTTATTATCTTTTATGAAAGAAAAAAATTATATTGTACTAAAAAACAATCAAAAAACATTAAAATGAACATAAATTCTTGATTTTTTTTGATTGTAGGTGTATAATCCACATATGTAATAATAAAAAATTATCACGAGAGATTAAAGGGGCGATTATGGATATTAAAAAAGTTGTAAAAATATTAAGTGAAGAGATAGTACCGGCAGAGGGATGTACTGAACCCATTGCTATAGCATATGTAGGGGCAAAGGCTGTAGAGATTTTAGGAAAAAAACCAACTAAATTAGATATATATGTTTCTGGAAATATGATAAAGAATGTTAAAAGTGTAAATGTTCCAAATGGTGGAGGAATGGTAGGAATAGAGGTTTCCGCTGTTATGGGAGCTGTTGCTGGAAATGCAGGTGCAGAGTTAATGGTTATCAGTGATGTTACCCCTAAACAATTAGAGGACGTGAAGGAGTTTATTGAAAATAAAGAGATAAACGTAATCCACGAAAAAACAGACGTAAAGTTATACGCAAAAGTTATAGCCTACAACGGAGATGAATCTGCAAGTGTTGAGATAAAACACCTGCATACCAACATTACAAAGATAGAAAAAAATGGAGAAACTTTGATAAATAGGGCCTGTAACGACACAAATTTTGTTTCTACAGAGGAAGACAGAGCCATCCTTACAATTGAAGGAATCTATAACTTTGCTAAAACTGTAGATTTATCTGAGATAGAAGATGTTTTTAAGATGGTAGTGGACTATAATTCTGCAATCGCCAAAGAGGGATTAACTGAAAAATATGGCGTGAATATGGGATCGATGATCCGTGAAAATATGGAAAACGGAATATATGGAAATGACCAAAAAAATAGAAGTGCCAGTTTTGCAGCTGCAGGATCAGATGCCAGGATGGCAGGGTGCCCATTACCGGTAATGACTACCAGTGGAAGTGGAAACCAGGGAATGACGGCTTCACTGCCTATAATTCAATACTGCAATGACAATAACTTAAGTTATGAGGAAATGATCAGAGGGTTGGCTTTTTCTCACTTAGCCTGTATCCATATTAAAACAAATGTAGGTAGATTATCAGCTTATTGCGGAGCTATATGTGCATCAGCAGCTGTTGGGGGAGCTCTAGGTTTCGTAATGGGAGAAAGTTTAGAAGTGGTAGCTGACTCAATAACTAATACTTTAGGGAATGTTTCAGGGATGATCTGTGATGGAGCTAAGGCATCTTGTGCTATGAAAATAGCCAGTGGAGTATATGCAGCATTTGATTCAGTACATCTTTCAAAAGCCAAAAAAGTATTGTCCAATGGAGAGGGTATAGTAGGTAAAGATATAGAAAAGACTATAAAAAATATAGGTATCCTGTCTCAAATAGGGATGAATGGAACGGATGAAACGATCCTGGGGATAATGACAAATAAATACTAAATTAAAAAAAACCTACGAAAGAGATACTAGAGAGTATCTCTTTCGTAGGTTTTTAACATATATATAGTATAGGAAACAAGGATGATAACGGCACTCCAATTTACTACAAGGATTCCTACCCAAACACCATATATGGGATTTGGCAAAAGCCCTATGAGGATGGGGAACAATAAGAGGGGAAGTAAAAACTGCCGGTAGATCCCTATGAAGATAACAAAATTTGGTTTTTTGAGACCCTGAAGGACAGCCACAGATATATTCAGAAAAACGTAGGAGTTAAAGGCGAAGGTCTCTACATTGAGGTAGGTGACACCATATTTTATAACTTCCATATCGTCTGTAAATAATCTTAAAAAATATTTTGAAAATGGAAAGATGATAAACATGGCAGTGGTCATTATGAGGAGTCCGTAGATAAGACCCAATCTATAAACTTTTTTTACCCTGTCTAGGTTCTTAGCTCCAAAATTCTGCCCTGTAATACTTAAAATAGCGATATTTAATCCGATAGTGGGAAGAAGAGCCATCTGTTCGACCCTCATGGAAATACCATACCCTGCCACTGCAGAGCTGCCTCCTACATCTAAAACGAAATAGTTGATCACAAAAACTCCTAGTGCCATACTCATCATATTCAGACTGGCCGGAAATCCCTGCTTTAAAATATCTGAATAGTGATGAAAATCTGGTTTTTTCAGGTGAAGTTTTACCTCTAAAAATAAGTGGGATCTTATAACTTTTTTCAGAAGGTAAAAAGATCCTGTTATCTGGATAAAAACCGTGGCCAGAGCAAGACCTGCAATGCCCATATCAAAAACTAATATAAACAGAGGATCCAAGATTAAATTCAAGAAAAAACCAAGGATGAGAAAGTTTCTGTATGGTTTTGTATCTCCCTGGGCAGAAAGGATAGCGTTGAAGGAACTGTTCAGGATGAAGAATAAACTCCCTCCCATGATTATATGGATATATTGAACCCCGTAAATTGTGGTTTCAGAAGGGGCGTTTAAAAACCTGAATGTAGTGCCTGTGAGGAAAATTCCTAAAAAAGTAACGAAAAAGCTTAAAATAATCCCCAGACTTATAGAATCTTCAGAAGTATCCCTGGCCCCTTTCATATTTTTTTCTCCCAAAAGGTTGGAGATGAGAGCTGTGGTACCGGTCCCCATCCCGGATCCGATAGATATGAGAATAAAGAAAAGCGGGAACGATAGGGTGAGGCCTGAAACAGCATCAGATCCAATATAACTGGCATAGAGGGTATCTACGATGTTGAATAAGGTGTTGAATAAAAATCCGACACTTGATGGGATAGCTATTTTTTTTATGAGACATCCGATATCTCCCTGGGTCAGGTCTAAGTGTTTACTCATAGTTTATCTCCTTTTTTAGTACTTCCTGCAAATTTCTTTGTAGGAGAAACCCGTATTATTTAAAATAAAATGTTGTAATATAGATATTATGCCATAAAAAAATTCGAATACCCAAAATTTGGGGAAGAAAAAATAAGAATTTAAATGTAATATCTATATCTTTTTGGAAATGACTGAAGTATAATGTTAAGGAAAAACAGGGGAGGATAGTGATGATTGATTTTAATAAAAAAATAGATAGAAGTAAAAATGATTCAAGAAAGTGGGCAGGAAGAGGAAAATATTTTGGAAGGGAAGATGTTTTGCCTATGTGGGTGGCAGACATGGATATAGAAGCTCCTAATGTGGTGGTGGAAGCTCTAAAAAATAAAGCTGATCAAAAAATATTTGGTTATACCATGGAAAATAAAAGGTATATTGGTAGTCTGGTAAACTGGGTGGAAAAAAGACACGGGTATAAAATATCCTGTGACAGGGTTGCTCATTCTCCTACAGTGGTAACCACTCTTAATTTATTGATCAAGACTTTGACCGGTGAAGGGGATAAGATAATGATACAGTCCCCGACTTATCCGCAATTTGTGAAACAGATTAAAAATAACGGCAGAAAATTAGTCATAAATGAACTGGTTAAGAAAGAGGATAGATATGAGATGGATTTTACAGATTTTGAGGAGAAGGCAAAATCTTCCAAGGTGTTTATATTGTGTAATCCCCACAACCCCAGTGGAAGGGTTTGGACCAGAAAAGAACTGGCAAAAATCGCAGAGATTTGTGTGAAATATGGAGTTAAGATAATCTCCGATGAGATTCATAGTGACCTGATCTTAGATGGAAAACATATTCCCCTAGGAAGTTTGGGGAAGGAAGTGGAGAACCTTGTATATACTTGTTTTTCTTCTACTAAAACCTTCAATCTGGCTGGGATTCAGAGTTCATTTGTAGTTTTCCCTACAATGGAAGAAAAGGAGCATTTTGTAGAAGAACTTTCTCTTATAGGGGTTCATGAACCCAATAGTTTTTGTATGGATATGGTTATATCTGCTTACAATGAAGGAGAGGAGTGGTTGGAAGAGCTCTTAGAACATTTGAGGGGAAATATAGAGTTTGCATTGGACTATATAGGTAAAAATATTCCTCAAATCAGGGTGGTAAAACCAGAGGCTACTTATCTGCTTTGGCTGGACCTGAGAGAATATGGAATGAATGAGAAAAAATTAAAAGAAAAATTGTTGGAAGATGGGAAACTGGCTCTCACGATGGGAGAAGCTTTCATGGGGAAAGGATTTGCGAGGATGAATATAGCGTGTCCTAGATATATGCTGGAAGATGGATTGGAGAGTTTGAAGAAGGCTTTCGAAGCAATAACCATTTGATGTTATAGAGTTGAGATCATGGATTCCTTTTCTTAGTGGGATGCCTGACGGGCATGGAGGGGACGACGAAACTCGCAAGAGATATACTGAGGAGTAGAGTAACATCTAGAAAAAGAATTTAGATTCTAACCTAGAAAATAGTATTATCTGTGTAAATTAGAGAATTTTCTGTGTATCTCGATAGAGATCCGTGTTCTATGGTTTTCTTAATAGGTTTAATATAAAGACTTTGGTTATGTTTGCTGATTCTTGATAGATTTTATAAATCTATGAATGTACCTTTCGTGTAATTCGTGATAAAAGAGAGATTTTTAATGGCAGATTGTTTAGTTCAAAAGGTAATGGAAAGAATTTAAGGCTGGTTTTATGACAAAAAAAAATAAATATGTTAATATTTGAGTACAAAAATCAATGAAATGCTAGGAGGAAAAAGATGTTTAAAAAATTATTTGGGTTTGGGAAGAAGAAAGCTGATGCTGATGAAAAGTTAAAGATAAAAGAAGAGGAAGAAAGAAAAGAGTTGGAACAATTGAAGGCTAAAGAGGAAGAGGAAAGAAAGGAACTGGAGGCATTAAAAAGTAAGGAAGAAGCTGACAGGATTGAATCGGAAAGAAAAGAAGAGTTAAGGGTTAAAAATGAAGAGCTGGAAATAGAAAAAGCCAAGGAAAAGAAGCTGGCAGAA
>CAZUGM010000103.1:0-419 GCA_964619915.1 uncultured Fusobacteriaceae bacterium
TCTGGATTTATTTTATATGTGCTTTCGTCATTTGATTTAAATTTAGTTATATATCGTCTTTAGTTGAATTTGATTTAAAAATTTAAATTCACCAAAAGTTATCCCTTAAATCTTTACAAAAAAAAAAAAACAGTTTTTTCTATTTTTTTTAGATCTATCTACCTATAAATAAGAATGTTTTTTTACAAAGGCCAATTCTTCAAGTTTGGATTTAGTTGAAACTTGAATTCTTATAGTTGTGCTATTTTTTGTAATAGACATTATATACATTGTAGACTAATCTTTCTTTATAAATCTTGTCCCTCGATGTCTACTGAAGTATTACACTTTCCGAGCTTGTCTTTTTGGTTTTCTCAGCCTTACGGTTTGTAAGGTGATACATATTGAGCGATAATACAGCTGTTTGCTATTTTTGTGGC
>CAZUGM010000103.1:429-7715 GCA_964619915.1 uncultured Fusobacteriaceae bacterium
AAGAATGTTTTTTCACAAAATTTAATTTTTCCTAATTTTATTAGGGAAAATTAAATAATAACGGCATCTAAAAGATTCGTATCCAAGACGAAACCCTTAGACCTTGATTTTTGCCACCGATCTTCACTAAAGGTGGTAATATACTCTTTTAATAGCCATTTTTCATTGGTAAATATATAATATATTTAAAATGAAGGTGTGTATATAATGGAAAAATATGATAATGAATTTAAGAAGATAAATTGCGGAATTAGTTCATAATAAAATAAAAAATGATAAGAGGTTAAACGTGAATATGGAATAGCTCCTAGCACTGTAGTTGGTTGAGAAAACAATTCTTCAGAGAATAAAAAAAAAGATGATCTTTCACCTCAAGAATTAGAAATAATAATCCAGAGCGATCAAGGGTCATAATATACAAGTAATGACTATTGTAAGCGGATTGAAGAGCAAAAAAGTTAATCTATCAAATGTTAAAAGTATTATATTTGATAGAGGAAAAGAGTTTGCTAAATGGAAAAATATAGAAGAGTCTACTATAATTGATGTATTCTTTAACGACCTTGGTTCACCAGGGCAAAGAGGATTTAATGAAAATTCTAACGGCATTGTCAGAAAAAATTTGCCTAAAATCAACAGATTTATCAAAAAACAGTCCAATAAAAATTAAACAAATAACAAATCAATGGAACTCTATCCCTAGAAAATCATTAGGCTGTTCTACGCCCAAAGAAATATTAAAAATGGCTACAGAAGAAGATGAATTTCTGCCTATAGCCTAGACAATATTTATTCCCTAAAAATTTCTGATTTAAATTGACAATTCAGGAAATTGAAAAATTCTAAATCTTTATGGCCTCTACAGGCTCTAACTTGGCTGCCCTATATGCCGGGAGACTCCCAAAAACTATCCCCAATCCTACCGAAGTTATAAACACAGTCACTATTTGATCAACATAGTAGATAGATGGAATTCCTATTATTTTTCCCACTACATAGGCTCCTCCGCATCCAAAGATAATTCCTATAACTCCTCCTACAGTAGAAAGAACGGTGGATTCCAATAAAAACATCTTAAGTATATTTTTTTCACTCATCCCCATAGTCCGAAGGATTCCTATGCTAGGAGTCATCTCCCTGATCGAATTTAACAACAGATTAATTATTCCCAATCCTCCCATCACAAGGGCTACTATCCCCACTGCACCCAAAAATATATTGATCATATTTTTTATCTTTTCAATCTTCTGATATCTGGCGTTTCCTTCCAGTATTGTGTATCTGTTTCTGTAATTTTTTCTGGATAATATCTGGATCACATAGTCTGTAGTTTCCTCTATATCTTCCCTGTCCATATAGGTAACTACTACCGTGTTGACAAGTCTGGTAGTTCCCAGATCATTGTATTCATCTATATCCATGTATATAGATCCTATTCCCAGGGTAAGGTCTTCCCTGTATACCCCAGCTATCCGGAGCTCCACAGGTTTGCCTGTACTCAGGTTTATTTGAAATATTTTTCCCACTGCATGGGAGGTATTAAATATCTTTTGGGCAGTTTTATCCCCTATGAGTACTTCCCTCCCTCTGATATTACTACTGCCTTCTACCTCCAACTCCTTTCCCTGGATGGCAGATTTCGTGTAGCCTTCTATCTTTATCTTATTAAGTTCATCATAATTAACTGTCAGATTCATCTCAGGAGAAAATACATAGTTTACTATGGGCAGGTTTTCCAGGAGCTTTAAATCCTCCAGGTCATATCCCCGGCTGCTTCCTATTAGGACTCTGTTCTCTGCTATACTGGCCAGGTCTTTTTTTACCGCTGCTTCTCCCCCGCTAGAGATAGCAAAAATCCCCATGATGGAAGCCACCCCTATGATTATTCCCATGAGGGGGACTGCACTCCGGAGTTTATTTCCCATAATAATCTTTTTTACCATCCAAAAAACCATATTTTTTTCTCCTTTAAACTTTTTATAGAAATTGAAATTTTACCATAGATTTCTAAAACCAAAACCCTTACACGAAGCTCACTAAGAAAAATAGCATCTTCTTTTTTTGCCACTAATTACACTAATTTATAGAACGCAGGTATCTTCGATACACACTGAAAATCTCTAATTTACACAGATAATTCAATACTAAATTCCTTACACTAAATCCATAAAGGAAAGGCTAAAAAGACCACTAAGAATTTTTTTGACTTTAATCAAAAAACAAATATCTGCGATTATCTTAGCTTATATCCGTGTATGTATATTTCTATACATCCGCGTTCTATATTTTTTTCTTTATTTTGGTTTTTAATCGAAGTTTATAGTCGTCCAACTTCATCCCTCTGTTTCTACAATGACGATCGTGACTTACTCACAAAGACAATTATAAATCTTCTTGTATTTCTTTCGTCTATTTCTTGTTTCAAGACAAGAACAGACCCGTATTAAAGAGGGAATCTTTAGAATTTAAGCCCCTTCCCTTTACGGATTTTTACGATTATCCAGATTAGCTTTCTAATTTAAAAACTAATCTGAAATGTGACAATGGGAACCAAATTTAGAATATAAGAGAAAGACAGCAAAGCTGTCTTTCTCTTAACCCTTTGTTAAATTCAAACCTCAATAATCTAGCTTTAGTTTCTCTAATATTAGAGAAACCATAAGAAGGAAGAGTTATTTTACCAGTACCTTCTCCCCATCTCTCACCTTAAACGGATTCACCACTACTTCCATCCCTTCCGGCAGATTCAATACTTCATATTTAGACAGAGTCTTTATCCCTGTCTCTATCTCTACCTTTCTAGCCCTGTTATTTTCCACTATATAGACATAATTTTTATTGTTTTCCTCTATTACAGAAAAAGCATCCACCACATTTATCCCGTTAAGTGCCTTTCCTGAGATCTCCACTCCTACATTGGCTCCTGGAAGAAGTCCCTGGGACCCGTCCAATTCCACAGTGGCAGTCAGATATCTTTCCTCGTTATTTCTGCTTTTTATTACCTGAGCCACACTTGAGATGGAGATTACCTTACCCCTATATTTTTTCTCTTTCAATGAACCCTTGGAAATAATATCCACACTGGCTCCTATACTTACCCCCTGGGATTGATAGATAGGTATAAGGACCTTTACTTCTAATCCACTATCCATAGATGCAAAATTTAACAGTGGTTTCCCCGGCATTGCCATCATCCCGTTCTCTACAAAAACTTCCGTTATTATCCCATTTTCCGGAGCTATCATATTCTGACCCATCTCCTTCAATTCCTCATTCAGACTATTAGATTTAATTTTCAACCTCTGCTTAGCCAGGGATATATCCTGGATTACATTGTTGTATTCCAGATCTTTTAAGGCTGCATCTGTGATATATTTATTGGCTTCCAGAGAAGACACCCCGTCCTGCTTCAACAATTCCTTCATAGTTTCAGCTGTACTGTTGGCATTATCCAACTGGAATTTTACAACCTTTTCCCTTCTCTCCAACTCCGTCATCTGTTTTTCCAAAACCTCAACTTCTAATTTTTTTTCTTCCAACTTCATAAAAATATTGGAAACACCTGTATTTTCGAAGCCGTGGGTTCCTACACCACTAAATGTGATAAGTTCTTCCCCTTTTTTCACCATGGTTCCCGGATTGATATTCACTTCCTCAATCATCATGGGAACTTTTTTATACAGACCGTAAGTTTTTCTGGCATTTACTATTCCCTCAAATTTTAAATTTTCAGAAATATTTTCATTGCTTATCTTTACCAGTCTTACCGAAGCCACATCTTTATTATTTCTATTTTTTAATACTGTGTAGCCCCCTCCGATAACCAGAAGAGCTGTCACAGCTATAATTATTTTCTTTTTCATCTTCATCTCCCTAAATATATCTTTTTTTGACGCAGATTAAAACCTTATAAACTTTTTGTCACGAATTACACGAATTAAATCTAACTCCTTCTGTCCTTTGGACATCTTCCTCTCACATCAGAGGAAGAATTCATCATAAATTCATAAAGTCATCAAAGCAATATCTTTCCTTCTTGATTTTAAGTGAAGTTTATAGTCTTTGAGCTTCAGCTGTACTGTTTCTATAATGACGATCGTGAGTTACTCACTAAGACAACATATAAACTCTCTCGCCTTTGGCACTCTCCCCCTCCATAGGGGGAAAGAAATAAAATATATTTACAACACAAAGTCAATAGTCGTTACGCTTTGGTTTCTCCCTACGAGGGAGAAACCTAGGAGGAAGAGGGTCATCTATCTCCACGCGTTTTCATATGTATCTATCGCCAACATCAGTTTCCTCTGAAGGGTATAGTAAGTTTCCTCTGCTGCTCTCAATTTATCCACACTGTCCAGATATTCAAATGAACTCATAAGGGAGTTGTTGTATCTCAGTGTATCTATCGTAGCATTTTCATTGGCTATCTCCACCTTTATATCCTGTGCCTCCAGCTGCTTGGACAGGGTAATCATTTTACTGTATTTTTCCCTGAGTTCCAATTTTACCTCATCCTTCATCTTTTTCAGATCTATAACAGCCTGATCCACCCTGTACTGGTTTTGTGCTACAGTATCCATGTCTGCACCCCAGTTAAATACATTCCAGTTAAACCCTACACCTATTCTATAGGAATCCAATCCATCGCTGTCCCTCTTAAAATTCTTTTCAAATCCCAATCCTACCTTTGGATAGTATGCTGCCCTGGCTATATTCACGTCTATCTCACTTTTTTTCAAATCTATCTCCGATCTTTTTACGACACTTCCCTCATTCAATGCTTTGGTGATGTCATCCTCCAATAAAAATTTATTCAGATCCAAAGTTTTATAGTCAAACTCTGCTATATTTAAAGGTTCATCCAGGGATATTCCCAGGAGTATCTGCAGCTCATATGTTTTTATCTCAGCCTGCTGTTTTACCCCCAGGAGAGTTACTTCATTACTCAATATATCGCTCTTTACCCTGAGTACATCGGATTTTTTCACCAGTTTATTGTTGTTGTAGAGTTTTTCCAATCTCTCCCTCTGCTTGTTCAAGGTATTATTTACCCCTTCCAATATATCTCCCTGTTTCTTTAAATTCAAAACTTCAAAATATTTCCCTATAACATCTTTTCTTATATCATACTTAAGTAAGATATTGGCCAGAGATGTTTTCTCCGATTCCAACTTGGATTTTTTATATTCATTGGTAAGCTTTCCCCCTGTAAAAAGAGGCATGGATATTCTGGCTTCCACCCCTACACTTTTGTCAAAGGGGTTCAGGTTATCATCATATGGTGTATCCCCTTCATCCATACTGAGAGATACCTTAGGTAAAAATGCTTTCACTTTCTTTTTTTCTTCCAGTTTTTTTATGTCCAGAGTAATTCTTTCCCTTCTTATCTCCGGATTTTCATTTTCTGCAATCTGAAGTGCTTCTTCTAAATTTAAATCTTTTGAAAAAGCATTTAATGAAGTTATTGTCAGCAATGCCAGTATCATAAATCTTTTTTTCATCTATAGTCCCCTCTATCTCCTCGTTATCTGCTATTTTTTCAGGATTCTCCCTGAGCAGTCTCTCCCTGGTTTCTCTGCCTGATCTATTGTCTACCTCTCTTATTATCTCTTTTAGTTCATAGTTCCTGTATTTTTTATCGTGGACATCACTGGCCAAAATATCTATAAGATTTAGTTCTATCCACCTGTATATCTCCTTTTTATGTTTCAGAGATTTGAGATTTACCTGAGTCACAACTCCTATTTTTTTTAATTCATACAAGGTTTTTAAATCTATAAAGGGATATCTCTCCACATGGGCCAAAACCGGTTTATAACCCAGATCCATGATCCTTTCCAGGAATTTTTTTAGCGCTAATGCTGTCATTCCCGGGATGGCTTCCACCAAAAGATAATTGGTATTATTCAAAGTTTTCACTTTTTTTTCCTTCAATGCAGAGAGCCCCTCCAAATCTAAGAAAAGTTCATTTCCCTCTAAAAGTTCTATATCTATTCTCGCTGTCTTTAGTTGATCTCTCAATTTTTCTAAAATTCTGTCATAATTTTTATTTTCATACCTCCCTGCTCTATAGTGGGAGGTACAGCATATCTTCCTATACCCCAGTTTTTGAGCGGATAGGATCAATTCCATAGATTCCTCTATATTTTTGGAGCCGTCATCTACCTCTGGCAGAATATGGCAGTGGAGATCTATCATTACTTCTCCCCTTTTATGTATTCCTCATAATAACTGTAATTATTATTGTAGTAACCATAGTTTCCGTATGAATAACCTCTTTTATCTATCTTATTCACCACTATCCCGTAGATATTGGCTCCTGCACGATCTAACATCTTCTTGGACTGGAGTAACTCATTCTTGGTTACCATATCATATCCGCAGATATATACTACTCCGTCGGAATACTCCGAAAGAATGACAGCATCTGTTGATATAACAAGGGGCGGGGTATCCAGCACTATAAGATCATATTTTCCTCTCAATTCCCTCAATAGATCTTTCATTTTATTTCCCAAAAATAACTCTGTTACATTTTGACTAAGATGCTTAGAGGGCAGAATATCCAGATTTTCTTCTATATCTTTTAAGATTACATCCTCTGATTTTTTCTCTCCCAAAAGAATACTTCCCATTCCGGTAACTACATCTATTCCAAAACTGCTGTGAGCCCTGGGTCTCCTTATATCACAGTCTACCAAGAGCACCTTTTCTCCACTTATAGCCACAGACATGGCATAGTTGGCAGCTATCGTACTCTTCCCTTCCCTGGGTATGGTACTTGTAAAAACTACTACCCTGTTTTCTTTTTCTTCCATAAAATGGATATTTGTCCTCAAAACTCTGAGAGATTCTGCCAGGTGGCTGTCCTGATTCCCTTTAAAAAACATCTTTCTTTTACTTGATATCTGTTTGTTTATCATTCTCTCTCTCCTGTTTTTTCAATATTAAAATCCGGTATATTGGCTAAAACTGAACATCCCATTATTTTTTCTATGTCCTCAGGTTTTCTTAATTTACTGTGTAAAAATTCCACTATAAAAGCTGCAAAGACTCCCACCATAACTCCTAATACTATCGAAACAGCCAGGATAAGAGCTCTTTTTTTAGGCATAGGTTTTTCAGGTACAGATGCTTTTTCAATAATTTTTAAATTTTCAAAACTCATTACTTTTTTTATTTTTAAAATAAATACTCCTGCCATCTCGTTGTTTATAAGAGCTTATCTCTGTGCATTTTTATCTGTATAGCTCAATTTAATAAACTCTGTATCGTCTATGGGAGTT
>CAZUGM010000104.1:0-7670 GCA_964619915.1 uncultured Fusobacteriaceae bacterium
AACGATAATCTAAAGCAATTTCAAGAATAGTTTTATCTGTGCTTCTAAGCTCGAGTGCAGCTTCACTTAAACGTCTTCTTTTAATATATTCAAAAACTGAAATACCTATAACAGCTCGAAAAATTCTACTAAAATGAAAGTATGAAATATAACAGTTTTCTGCCACCTTTTCTAATGATAAATCTTTTTTTAACCTTTCTTCTATGTAGTTAATTGAATGTTGAATGCATTCTTTGTAATTCATGCACTATTCACCCCCGGGTACAGTAATTATACCCTATATCTCCCTAATTTTTTTGACTTATATTGCTATAATTTTTTTATTTAGGGGAAATCTGACATAGCTAACATCTTATATTAAATTTTAACTTAAATAACTCCCTTTTATACTTCAAAGGGGTTATTTTAAAGGAGAAATACTTATTCCTTACACCTACTCCTTCAAACCTTTTACTTTATTTTTAAATTGTGTATTACCTATGATAGTTTTATCTGTGTAGCTCCATATCCAAGTTTTTTTCTTTTAATCGTCAATTAATATAATCCTTGCAGGATAATTTCCTAGACAATAAAAAACGTGACAGCTAGCTGTCACGTTCATTTAGATTTACCATATTTAACTTTTAAAAATCATATCTCAGACCTAAGCCTGCAAAATAATTGGCTCTGTTCTTTACAATAGGTGAACTTCCAACTTCATTGCCTACATACTGTATCTCAGCCAGACCAAATACCGAAAACTTAGGAGTAACACTATACCTGATAGAGGCTCCTACAGCTGAAGCATAGGCAAATTTATCCGGATCATAAGCTTCATTCAACTTAGTATTTCTAGGATCATTTACCTCCTCTTCACTTACACCAAAATAATAATCTACCATATTTTTATCCAGCAAACTAAGGTTTATCTGTGGGATAATAAACAGTTTATTAGTTACCATAAAAGGTCTGAGAGCAGATATTTTTCCAGATCCACCTCTTCTCCCCCCCCTTACTTCACCCAAAAGTTTTACCTTTTGAAAATTGGTATCATAACCCAGTCTCAACCCAAACTCCACCTGGGTATCTCTGCTGCTTATCCCTTTATAACCATCTTTCATGTCAGAACTCTTCAGCTGGGTTGCCCCTATTGCTCCTCCAACACCTTGCAGAGCTATACCACCAAAAAGTTGTGAAAACCCGGTCAATGTCACCTTTGGATTCAGCTTATGTTTATAACCTATTTCGGACCCTAAAATATAAAGGTTTTTCCTTTCTAAAGTTATAAAAGGTATATAGCTCACTCGTTTTTCATCTATTTGGTAAAGTTTGCTCCCATATCCCGTCATAAGTCCTAAGGAAAATTTATATTTTGGCTCAGCTTCCTTTGTTGTTCTATCATCATCTGAAAAACTCAATACAGATAATAATATAAAGACGATTAAAATTAATTTTTTCATAACATTCCCTCCTTGTTTTAAACCTCTAATCTAATATTACCATATTAAGGGAGACAAATCTTCTATATGGAGTATTAAAATCCGAACTTCCTCTCTTCCTTTTTATGATAAGACTGAAGACGATTCCCTTGATGTACTTGAATATAAGAACTATTGAAAAACTTAATATAAAAATTATTAAAACTACATCAATTAACAATTGATTCGTTTACAAACTTTCTTCCCGCTTTAGTTTTTCCAAAAAACAAATAGGTGGTTATTGTTAATGTTATTGATCCGATAGTAACAACAGATCTTATATTAAATTTATAATCTATCAAAAGGCCAAAAATTATTAAACCAAAAGGAACTACGGATCTAACCATTGTATCGAATAATGAGAAAAATCTCCCTTTAATATCATTGTCTACGGTTTTTTGTAGATAAGAGAAAAATGGAACATTGACTAAATTCGCTAAAATACCAAGTATCAGGATAAGAAATCCATTTAGATAAATAAAGTATGGATTAGGAATATAGAGATCCATATTTATAAATAGTGCTAAAATCACTAGTTGAATCATCAAAAAATAAGTTATTTTTTCTCTAAATTCAATTATTTTTGAAAATTTGCCAATGATAATATTACCTAATAAGAGTCCAATAACAAGTACACTCTCTAAATAACCTATATATGAAGGTTTTAAGTTTAATTCTTGTAATATAAAGTATGAAAATACAACCGATGTCACGGGATTAAAAAAGAAATTTAAAATAATAAAATACCCTGAAGTCCCTAAGATTTCATCTTTTTCCTTTAAATATTTTATAACAGGAACATAGGATACTATGACACTCTTAATACTCTGAATCATTATCTCTTTCCTCTTTTCGCTAGGAGTGTACTGGATAAAAATTTCAGAGAATCCTGAAATTAAAAAAGTTATTGCGTTTAAAAGAAATATTAGTTCTATTTTCATAAATCCATACAAAGTAACTCCTAAAATTGGAGTAAATATTTGTATAAAGGTGATTACTCCACTATAGATATTGTTATTTCTTTCAACTTTTTTTATAGAATCTAGTTCTGAAAAAATTGCCGAAGATGCAGATGAAAAACACCTCGAAATCACAATTAGAACCCCCTGCATGAGAATTATAGAAGAAGTGCTAGTACTTCCGCTTAGAAGTAAAATTGATATTGCAGTAAAAGATAGGAAATCACATATTATTAAGATATATTTTCTATTGAATTTATCTGCTACTATTCCCATTATTGGACCTGTAACAAGACTCATAACTAAAAATACGCTGGCAGCTTTCCCCATCTCCAAGCCCGATCCTGTGACTTTTAAAATATATAAAGGAATTACAACCGACTGCATCCCTGATCCTACAATCGATGTAACTGATGATATTAAATATAGTAAAAAATTCATTATTCCTCCTTACATTTATTATTTATTTAAAGATAATAATATTTATTAGTCCAAACTATAATTATTTAACACTGTAATATATTATCCTAATAAAAATCGATTTCCTAATTTTTTTCAAAAAATAATCAAAAAAGTTGACCAAACTACTTTTAATATAGTATAATAACTCTGTTAAAATAAATTAAAATTAAATATGTAACTATCTTATTAAGAGAGACCGAGGGAATTGGCCCTATGACGTCCGGCAACCCCCATTTAGGGAAGGTGCTACATCCAAGCGATTTTAAATCGTGAAGATAAGAGGAATAAAACATTCAACCTCTTATCGTAAAGATAAGAGGTTTTTTATTTGAAAAAATATTAGGAGGAAAAAAATGAAATTAACTACAAAACATGTTGTAGCCATTGGAATAGGAGCAGCACTCTACGGTGTGTTATCAGCTGTCTCATTACCAATAGGACCCAACACATCCCTTAGAATAGCCGTTACGCTGCTTACTATATTTGGTGCACTATTCGGTCCAGTTGTTGGATTTTTAGTCGGATTTATCGGTCACGCCCTAAACGATACCATGATGTATGGGGGAGTATGGTGGAGCTGGGTTATGCTTTCTGCCATGATAGGATTTTCCATGGGGTTTATCAGATCGGACAAAAGTTTTGACCCCGAACACGGAGTTTTAAACAAAAAACATATAGTTAAACTATATATATACGCAGTGATCGGAATGATCTTAGCAGGTCTTGCAGCCTATATCGGAGATGTATTCTTCTACGGCGAGCCTTCAAATAAAGTATGGATACAAATCCTTATAGCCACAGCTTCAAACTTTGTTGTAACAGCCGGCTTGGGAATTCCTGCTGTAATTATGTTAGCTAAAAGAAAGGGCAAGCATAAAAATTTAACGGCTGAATAAAACTTAACTAAGGAGATACAAATGGTAAACAGAGCAAAAAATATTATTGAATTTAAAAATTTTACATTTCAATACAGGAGTTTGGGTACTCCCACATTAAAAAATATAAACCTGTCTATACAAAAAGGGGAAAAAGTCCTCATTGCCGGTCCCTCTGGATCGGGAAAATCTACCCTGGGACATTGTCTCAACGGGTTGATCCCATTTTCCTATGCCGGTGAGATCAGCGGGGAATTAAGGATAGACGATATAGAACCTCATAAAACCAGCATCTTTGATATCAGTAGCCATGTCTCTACCATCCTGCAGGATCAAGATGGACAATTTGTAGGCCTCAGTGTAGGAGAGGATGTTGCATTCAGAGACGAGAATAGCAATGTCTCTGTAGATATAATGAAACAAAATGTAATAACAGCTTTAAAAAAAGTAGATATGGAAGATCACCTTCTCAAGAGTCCTCAGGAACTGAGTGGCGGCTTGAAACAAAGGGCTTCCTTAGCAGGGATAATAATGAGTGAAGCTCCTATCCTTCTCTTTGATGAACCTTTGGCAAATCTGGATCCTGTAAGTGGAAGGGCTGCTATGAAATTGATTTCATCGGTCCACGAAAAATCCGATAAAACCATCGTTGTTATAGAACATAGGATCGAAGATGTTCTGGCTGAAAAATTCGATAAGATAATCATTGTTGATAACGGAATAATAGTTGCATCAGGTGCACCTTCAAAATTAATCTTAGATGAATCATTGAGACGTTTCGGGCTCCGTGAACCTTTATACATCGAAACTATGAGACATGCCAATATCGACCTAAAAGACTTGGATATTTTAAATATAGATAGCTTGAATACCCCGGATATCAAAAAAAATATAGATAACTGGATAGAAAATGTGAAACCTAAAGTTACATCTTATGAGGAAAAAATATTAGAGGTTAAAGACCTTACCTTCTCATACAACAAGAGAGATAATATCATTAAGAATATAAATTTTGACCTGTATAAAGGTGAGATAATCTCCCTTTTAGGGAATAATGGAGCAGGGAAATCTACCCTGTCTAAGGTCATCACAGGTATCTGCAAAAAATCAAATGGAACTATCTCCTACAAGGGAGAAAATATAGACAGCTGGAGCATCAGAAAAAGAGGGCAGGAAATTGGTTACGTTATGCAGAATCCAAATCATATGATTACCCAGGAAACTCTCTTGGATGAGGTAAGTTTTGGATTAAAACTCCGTGGATACAAAAAAAAATGAGATCCAGGAAAAAGCAGAAAGCACTCTGAAGATCTGCGGACTCCACGCCTTTAGAAATTGGCCCGTAACGGCTCTCAGCTATGGTCAGAAAAAAAGACTGAGTATCGCTACCATCTTAGCTCTGGACCCCAGTGTCCTGATCTTAGATGAGCCTACAGCCGGACAGGATTATAAACACTATTTAGAATTTATGCAGTTTATAGAGAGCTTGAGCAAAACCGGCTTAAGCATCATCTTCATCACCCACGATATGCACCTGGCCCTGGAGTACAGCAACCGTGCTATCGTCTTATCCAAAGGGGAAATTATCCGTGATGATACAGTTTCAAATGTATTGTCCCACACAGAAACTTTAAATCGGGCAAACTTAAAGAAAATATCGGTTTCAACACTGGCAGATGTTCTCAATATAGATGAAAAATTATTGCTGGAAACTTTTATAAATCATGATCACAGGGAGATGGTATAGGTGACTACAACCGGAACTTTATATATCGACAAAAAATCTCCTATCCACTCTTTAGACGGGAGTATAAAACTCTTAATGTTATTAGTTTGGACAGCTGTAGCCTTTATGTTTATAGATATCAGAGTATTTTTAACCCTTATCTTAGGAGGGGCACTGCTGATTCGAATGGCAAACATCACATTTAAAGAAGTTAAGCCACTGGTAATATTTTTACTGATATTTACCCTCTTTAACTCTTTATTTTTGATCCTAATAACTCCTGCCTATGGTTCGGAACTTATAGATCAGTATACACCTGTATTTAATATTTTAGGAAGACCGCTTACCTATGAGACACTGTGGTTTGCCATAACACTATCACTAAAATATCTGTCTATACTGCCAATAACCATCATATTTATCTTTACTACCCATCCCAGCAGGTTTGCAAGTAGTTTAAATAAGATCGGTGTTTCATATAAGATAGCCTATGCAGTCAATATAGCCCTCAGGTATATCCCCGATGTCAGAGATGAGTTTGTAAACATCATGCACGCCCAGGAAGCCCGTGGGGTGGCCTTTAGAAAGGGAGAAGACAGCCTTATAAATAGATTTAAAAATTATAACACCATCCTTATCCCCTTGGTTTTATCCTCATTAAATAGGGTAGAAGTAGTCTCAAATGCTATGAACCTGCGTGGATTTGGATCTGAAAAAACCAGATCTTGGTACAACGGGAAAAAATATGGTAAATTTGACTTTTTAGCCATTGCACTCCTTATAGTAGGAGCAGCTGCAGGAGTTTTAATAAATAAATTTTATCTCAGTGGATTTTGGTATCCATTTTAAAAAATTATCGTAATTAACATATATATTAATATATTAGGAGGAAAATAAAATGACAAACAAAACTTTTTTCACATCTGAGTGTGTATCACCAGGACATCCAGACAAGATCGCAGACCAAATTTCAGACGCAGTATTGGATGCTTGTTTAGCAGAGGATCCAAAATCAAGGGTAGCTTGTGAGACTTTCTGTACAACTGGACAGGTAGTAGTTGGAGGAGAGATCACTACAACTACCTATGTAGATATCCAGAAAATTGTTAGAAACAAGATCGATGAGATTGGATATAAGCAGGGGATGGGATTTGATTCAGACTGTGGTGTATTAAATGCAATTCATTCTCAATCACCTGACATCTCTCAAGGTGTAGATACAGGTGGAGCCGGTGACCAGGGAATCATGTTCGGAGGAGCAGTGGATGAAACTCCTGAACTTATGCCGCTAGCACTTGTTTTATCTAGAGAGATCATCAGAAAGTTAACTGCTATTACTAGAAGCGGTGAATTAGCATGGGCCAGACCAGATGCTAAATCTCAAGTAACATTAGCATACGATGAAAATGGAAATGTTGATTATGTAGAAACTGTTGTTGTTTCTGTTCAGCATAACCCTGAAGTTTCAAATGAAACTATCAAAGAAGATATTATAAAACTAGTTATCACTCCTGTTTTAGAGAGTTATGAATTAGATGTAAATAAAGTAAACCATTTCCATATCAACCCGACTGGTAGATTCGTAATCGGTGGACCACACGGGGATGCAGGTCTTACAGGTAGAAAGATCATCGTAGATACATATGGTGGATTCTTCCGTCATGGTGGGGGAGCATTCTCTGGAAAAGACCCTTCAAAGGTAGACAGATCCGCTGCTTATGCTGCTAGATGGGTTGCAAAAACAATCGTAGGAGCTAAGTTAGCTACCAAGTGTGAAGTACAGCTTTCATATGCCATAGGAGTAGATCACCCTACATCTATCAAAGTAGATACTTTTGGAACTGGAACAGTGGAAGAGATTGCATTAGCTCAGGCTACAATGAAAATTTTTGATCTTTCACCTAGAGGAATCGAGGGAGCTCTTGAACTTAGAAATCCTAAATTCAAATACCAGGATCTAGCTGCCTTTGGACACATCGGTAGAACTGACATCGATCTTCCTTGGGAAAGATTAAACAAGGTAGAAGAGTTAAAAAAAGTATTAAATATAGGATAATAAAATGTGACCTCTAATATAGAGGTCATTTTTTATTATCTATTAAGCCGGCTATTTTTTTTCAACAGTCGAGATATTAAAAAAAAAGGAGATAACCAAATGGTTATCTCCTCTCTATATAAAAGTCGTTGAACT
>CAZUGM010000105.1:0-7579 GCA_964619915.1 uncultured Fusobacteriaceae bacterium
TAATGCTTTGCATAATCTTTTTCTGCGCATAACCAAGTGCAATAGGGCGGATGGCATTTTCGGCCATGTTATTGTCCATTTTCCACCGCCCGTCCAAATGGTAGCGGGTCAGTTTATGGTAAATGTTGGGGTATCTTTTGAACTTATGGAAGATGCTGCTATGGAAAATATAAAATATATAGAGATAAGGTTTGCTCCTCAGCAGCATATGAAAAATGGACTGACTACAGAAGACATAATCCAGAGTGTGTTGTGTGGTATGAGAAGAGCGGAAAAAAAATATGATATAAAGGGGAACTATATCTTGTCGTGTATGAGACACCTGTCAGCGGAATCGGCTATGAAAATAGTTGAGGAGGGAAGGCAGTTCATAGGAAATGGAGTTGTGGCAGTGGACCTTTGTGGTGGAGAGGTGGCAGGATTTTGTCATAAATTTATTGAACCCATGAAAAAAGCCAGAGAATATGGGTATAGGATAACTATCCATGCAGGAGAAACAGGAATAGGTAAAAATGTTGTCGATGCAATTGAACTTCTAGGAGCGGAAAGAATCGGACATGGGGTATTTATAACCAATAGCAGGGAAGCTTATAATCTGGTCAAGGAAAGAAAGATACCACTGGAGATATGCCCTACAAGTAATGTCCAGACTAAAGCTGTAAAAAATTATGGGGGACATCCAATATATGATTTCTATAATGATGAAATTATGATAACATTAAATACAGACAATAGAACTGTTTCAGCTACTACTATGACCGAGGAATGCGTTGAGATAGAGAAAGCTTTTGAACTGAAAAAAAGTGAATATGTGGATATATATTTAAACAGTGTAGAAGCAGCTTTTATCTCAGAGGATGAAAAACAGAAATTAAGGGGATATTTAAAATAAAAAGTAACGTGAAGTTGCATCCAAATAAGTATAATTTTTTAAACAATAAAAAAATTAAAAGTATAGTTTGGATAAATTTTGATCTTTTAAATAAAGAGAAGAAATGGGTGGTTTTGAATTTTTTTTGACAAGATCTCTTCCTTTTCTCCCATAGTAGTGTCAGTAGAGTTATGGTCTGAACTTAAAATAAGCAGAGAAAAAGATTGTGGAGGAGTTATGCAGATAAAAAAAATTACTTGCGGGGTAATTGCAAATAATAACTATATTTTAATAAAGGGGAATGATTGTCTAATTGTAGATTTAAGCGATTTTGACAGCATCGATGAGTTTATAGAGAGTTCCGGGTTAAATGTTTTGGGGATCCTATTAACCCATACCCATTGGGATCATTTGTTAGGAGTGCAAAAGTTTGTAGAAAAATACAAGGTTCCTGTTTATCTCAGTTCTAATCGTCCTAACTATATAATGGATGCAGATTTTGATTATACCATAAAAAAATATGGGATAAGAACCAGGTTTGATCTAGATAAGATAGAGATGAAATACTTAGATGAGGGGAAACAAAAAATAGGAGACTTTGAATTTTTTGTGATAGATACCCCGGGACATACTACCTGTTCAATTGTGTATTATTTTTTAGCAGAAAAAGCCATGTTTACAGGGGATTTTTTGTTCAAAAGAACTGTAGGTATAACCAATACACAATTGAGTGATAAAAAGCAGATGAAAGAAAGTCTGAAAAAAATTAAAACCTATCCCAATGATACAGCTGTCTATCCGGGACATGGGGAAGATACAAACTTAAAATATGAAAAAATTCATAACAGGTATTTGAATAGATAAATAGACAGAGACATAAAATTGTGTAGTTGTAAATAAAAAAAGAGGGATAATCCTAGGATTATTCCTCTTTTTTATTTACTTTAATAACCTGCAATCCTTTAAAATAAATAACTTATAGCAGTTTTTTATGTATTTTATAGCTCTATTACATAAAATTTTACGCCTATAAAAATTTTCAGGTTTTGTAGCTTCCTCCAAAAGTCCCTTATACATAAGAACCTGCATATCATTGATAGTGGTCATGTTACTGGGAGAAATCAACTTTTCACGGGCTATCTTTACCAAAAGGATCTTATTTCTCTCGTAGATATCTAATTTTAGGATCATACGGTGAAATTTCGCAAAGGAAGTTGTTATCTCTTCTGGATAGATTTTATAAAATTCTCTTATCTCGTAGTAATTTTCAAAATCTTTTCTGTTGAAATCTAAATTAGAAAAAAATATGGATTTGTATATCTCTGGTTTTTCAAATGAGCATTTACAAAAAAACTCCCAAATGAGAATACCTTGTTCTAGTGGAGTTTCGGCTCCTGCGGTATAGTCATCCAACCCAGTTATATATTCCTTTAAAAATTTGATACAAGCTAAAAGGATCAAATGATCTAAATTTTTAAAGTATGTGTAGAGGGTTGCGCTATTATACCCGGTGATCTTGGCAACTTTTCTTATACTAACCTCTTCTAAACCTTCTTCTTGGATAATAGTCATGGTAGCATCTATAAAAAGTCGTTTTACATTTAATTTTCGTTCTAGTTTTGTCATCTTTTCTGTCTCTCCTGTAAAATTAATCTGATTATTAACTTAAGTATATAATAAAATCATGAAAAACAAAATAAATTATTTTTTATTTAATAACTTGACATTAAATAAAACCATTGGATCAAAAAGTAAATTTCACAAGCTGTCTTGGATATTTATTAAATACAAGGGTGGAAAATGTATATAGTTGTTTTTTTTAAAAAATATTTTTTTCACTTTAGTTTAAAGCATTATAAAAAAATGAATGTATTTTGGAATAAAGATTTGAAATGTTACAGGATGTTTGGAAACAGTTTTGTTTTTCATTTCTTTTAATTCTTTTTTAATTTTTTTAATAAAAATACAGCTTTCAGAGGTAGATTGATAAAAAAATAACTTTTATTGAAAAAAAAGTATTGACTTATAGAAATTTATGGGGTATAACTAAAGCAGATAAGAGTTAATCGCGATTAGAAAATAATCCTGATTATTGAAATGACGGATGCGATTGAATTTTAACCTTGAATAAAAAAAATGAAAAAGAGGTGAAGTAATGAAACTTGAATTGGGAAATTTTTATGTGAAAGATGTTAAGTTTGGGGATACTACAGCTTATGCAAATGGTATTCTTACAATTAACAAGGAAGAAGCCTTGGCTTATGTTATGGAAGATGAGCATATTACCGAAGCAGATATCGTTATTGCAAGACCTGGTGAAAACAAGAGAATCGTTCCTGTAAAGGAAGCTGTTGAGCCTAGATGCAGAGTAGACGGAAAACCAGTTTTTCCAGGTGTAACAGGTGGGATCGCTCCTGCAGGTAATGGAAGAACTCATGCCCTTAAGAACACAAGTGTATTAGCAGTTGGAAAGCACTGGGGAAGTTTCGGAGACGGAATGATAGATATGAGTGGAGAAGGAGCAGATTTAACTTATTTCTCTAAACTTATCAATGTTTGTCTTGTAGCTGATACAGATGAAGAATTTGAAAGATATGAGCAACAAAAGAAAAATAAAGCTCTTAGATGGGGTGCAATGAGACTTTCTGAATACTTAGGTAACGCAGTAAGAGAATTAGAACCTGAAGAAATAGAAGAGTTTGAATTAGAATCAATTATCAAAAGAGATGAGAAAATAAAAGCACTTCCAGCAGTTGTATATGTAATGCAACCACAATCACAAATGGAAGAATCTGGATACAATGACTTAGTATATGGATGGGATGCAAACAGAATGGTTCCAACTTTCATGAATCCAAACGAGATCTTAGATGGAGCAATCATCAGTGGTTCATTCATGCCTTGTTCATCTAAATGGTCTACATATGACATGCAAAACTGTCCTACAATAAAAGAATTATACAAAGCACACGGAGAAACTATTAACTTCTTAGGTGTTATCATGTCTAACTTAAATGTAGCAATGAAACAAAAAGAAAGAGCAGCAACTTTCGTAGCTCAAATGGCTAAGTCATTAGGAGCAGATGGAGCTATCTTAACAGAAGAAGGATATGGAAACCCAGATGCTGACTTTATTGCATGTTTCGATGCTTTAGAAGATGCAGGAATAAAAACTGTAGGAATCACTAATGAGTGTACTGGTAGAGACGGTCAATCTCAACCATTAGTTGTATTAAGTGAAAAAGCTAATGCAATTGTTTCTTGTGGAAATGTATCGCAATTAATCACATTACCAGCAATGGAAGAAGTAATCGGTGAATTAGCAGCATTAGGTAGAGATGGTTTAGCTGGTGGATGGGAAGGCGACGAAAAATTAGGTCCTTCAGTAAGAGAAGACGGTTCAGTTATTTTAGAAAATAACTCAATGTTCTGTGGAGATCAAGTACTTGGATGGTCTCAAAAAACAATGAAAGAATTTTAAGGAGGATTAAACAGTATGAAAAAAGCAATTTTATATATAAATCAATTTTTCGCTGGAATTGGTGGGGAAGATAAAGCCGATCATGCTCCAGAAATTAAAGAAGGATTAGTAGGACCTTCATTAGCATTAGACTCAGCATTAAAAAATGCAGAAGTAACTCACACAGTTATCTGTGGAGATAACTTCATGGGTTCTAATCAAGATGAAGCAGTTGAAAGAATTTTAGGATTTTTAGAAGATAAAGAATTTGATATCTTCTTCGCAGGACCATCTTTCCAAGCAGGAAGATATGGAAATGCTTGTGGAGTAATCTGTAAAGCTGTTAAAGAAAAATTTGGAGTTCCTGTAATTTCATCTATGCATGTTGAAAACCCAGGAGTAAACATGTTTAAAAAAGAAGTTGTTATTTTCCCAGGTGGTAGAAGTGCCGCTGCAATGAGAAAAGACACTAAGAAAATGGCTGCTTATGCAGACAAAGTTTTAGCTGGAGAAAAAATTGGAACAGCTGAAGAAGAAGGATTCTATGTAAGAGGAATCAGACATCAAGTTATTGACTTTACAATGGAACCAGCAGCAGTTAGAGGAGTTAAAATGCTTCTTAAAAAATTAGCTGGAGAAGAATATGTAACTGAGTTACCTATTCCAAAGAGTGATAGAGTAGAAATAGCAGAACCTGTTAAAGATCTATCAACTGCAAAAATCGCATTTGTTACTACAGGTGGAATTGTACCAGTAGCTAACCCTGACAGAATTCAATCTGCATCAGCTACAAGATGGGGAATGTATGATATAAGCGAAATGCCAAGATTAGAAGGCGGAATATTCAAGACTATCCATGCAGGTTATGACCCAGCAGCAGCTGACGCAGACCCTAACGTATGTGTACCTTTAGATGCATTAAGAGCATATGAAACTGAAGGAAAAATTGGAAGCATAGATGCTCATGTCTATACTACAGTTGGAACAGGAACTACAGAAGCATAAGCAGCAAGAATGGCTCAAGAAATGGTTCCATTCTTAAAAGAACACGGCGTTGACGCTGTTATCATGACTTCTACATGAGGTACTTGTACTCGTTGTGGAACAACGATGGTAAAAGAAATAGAAAAAGCTGGATTCCCAATTGTACAAATGGCAAACTTAGTTCCGGTTGCGAAAACAGTAGGTGCCAATAAGATAGTTCCTACAATTTCAATTCCTTACCCACTAGGAGACCCTAATACTTCTAAAGAAGAACAATGGAAATTAAGATATCATAGAGTAGGAGTTGCATTAGATGCACTTGCTACACATATTGAAGATCAGACAGTATTTGAGGTTAAATTCTAAAAAAAATAGGGAGAGCATGTCTGCTCTCCCCATTAAATATATATATGTATATACGTATACATATAAATATATATATTTAATTTTAAAGGGGGAATTATGAAGTCAGATGTAGTAATAGAAAAAGACAGTGATATAAAAAAAAGTGATGCGACGTTTTATGTATCGATAGGGCTAACTTTAGCCATTGTATTGTGGGGATTAATTTTACCGACAAGTTTTGAAAAGGCAGGAAATGCTACTTTTGGTTATCTTATAGCTAATTATGGTTGGTTATACACGATTTCGATGTCATCTTTTGTTGCTTTTTGTGCATACTTGGCATTTAGTAAATATGGGTCGATAAAGTTAGGTCCTGATAATTCCAAACCGGAATATACTTTGGTATCGTGGTTTGCGATGTTATTTTCAGCAGGAATGGGTATAGGATTGGTATTCTGGGGAGCAGCAGAACCTATGAATTTCTATGTTAACCCTATTATAGGAATGGAAGGCGGAACACCTGAGGCGGCAGCATTTGCTATGCAGCAATCATTTATGCACTGGGGTCTTCATCCATGGGCTAACTATTCAGTATTAGCTTTAGCTATGGCCTATATGCAGTTTAGAAAAGGAAAACCAGGTCTTGTAAGTAGTGTTTTCATCCCAGTTGTGGGAGAAAAAGCTGTTAAGTCATGGTTCGGAAAGATGATAGATGTATTCGCAATCTTTGCAACTGTTGCAGGAGTAGCTACATCTTTAGGACTTGGAACTTACCAAATAAATGCAGGATTAAACTATTTATTCGGTGTACCTGAAACAAAAATGGTTCAAGTTATAATCGTAGCAGCAATAACTGCTATCTTTATGTTCTCGGCTATGGCTGGAGTAGATAAAGGTATGAAACTTATATCTAACCTGAATGTAGGAGTAATCCTGTTAATGTTAGTTATCTGTTTCTTAGTAGGACCTACATTATTAATATTAAAAGTATTTGTAGAATCTTTAGGAAACTATATGGGTGGATTTGTAACTGCCAGTTTTGAGATGGGAACTTTTACAAATGACCCTTGGTATGGATCTTGGACTGTATTCTACTGGGCATGGTGGATAGCATGGGCTCCATTCGTAGGAAGTTTCATAGCTAGAATATCTAAAGGAAGAACAATCAGAGAATTTATCACAGGAGTATTATTAGCTCCTACACTAGCTTCATTTATCTGGTTTGCAGTATTTGGAAGTATGGGATTAGAGCAAGGTTTAGACTTAGCTAAAGAAGCTATCGTATCTACTCCTACAGCATTATTCGTAGTTTTAAGTAAATATCCAATGGGAATGATCGTATCAATAATCGCAGTAGTATTATTATGTACTTTCTTTATCACTTCAGCAGACGCTGCTACATTTGTATTAGGTATGTTAAGTTCTAAGGGAGATTTAAATCCATCTGTTTCTAAAAAACTTCTTTGGGGTGGAATCCAATCTGGGTTGGCATTAGCTTTAATGTTAGCTGGAAGTAATGGACTCAAGATGTTACAGACTATATCTCTGGTCGCCGCCTTCCCATTTATATTCATAATGATCTTTGCTATGGTATCATTGGTTAGATCGTTGAAATCTGAAGAAAAATGGAACACAGAAGATGTAGAACAATCAGAGCAAATAGAAATAGAACAAATAAATTAAGAAAAAACTAAAAAAAACTAAAAAAAAGATTGATATAATATTAAAAATGGAATAGAATAAACGGGAGGAAAAAAAGATGTCAAAAATATACGACGTTATAGTAATAGGAGCAGGGCCAGCAGGATTATCATCGGCTCTATATGCAGGGAGATCAAAATTATCTACACTAGTTTTAGAAAAAGCTAAAACAGGAGGACAGATTGTTATAACTCATGAAGTAGCAAACTATCCTGGAT
>CAZUGM010000106.1:0-7464 GCA_964619915.1 uncultured Fusobacteriaceae bacterium
TGGTTTTTTAGATGGAGAAAAGATAGATATAGATGAAGATATGGAACTCCTGCTCAGTTCAAATCATTCCTATATCTATGAACTTCTGATCTTTCATGAAATTTCAAAATTAAAGGTAGTTTCAGATATAAAGTTAAAGGCTGTGGAACTCTCTCTTTTCCCTAGATGGGCAAGCGGCTATTTGGCTGATAACCTGGAAAATAATAAAATTATTCAGGAATTTATGGAAATATTTGAACCCCTTATGAATGAATTTGAGATAGTAAAAAAGATAGATATAAATCTAGATAATATCCAGGTGGAATGTGAAGATGAAAAAATAAGGGAAATATTTAAAGAGGCCGTAAAAAAATATATAAAAAAAGAGGTATTTTTTATAGTGCACGACAGTGAATATAGAAATCTTTTACCCAAATTAGAATTGAATAGGTTGATCTCAGCAGGACATAAATTTAATCCTGACTTGGAAGAGGTTGAGATATACAGTTAATTATAATGGATACAAAAATAAAACCGCTCTAAAATATTGACTTTTGATTAAAACTGTCGTAAAGTCTAGTATATCAATATGGAGGTGTTTGGGTTGAGTAACAATATTACATTTGGAGGGAATCCTCTGACATTATTAGGTAATGAGATTAAAGTAGGTGCAAAAGCACCAAATTTTACGGCTCTAAAAACAGACTTATCACCTTTTAGTCTTGAAGAATTAAGGGGAAAAGTAGTTGTAATTTCAGTTATGCCATCAGTAGATACATCGGTATCTGAATTACAGACAATCAGATTTAATACGGAAGCTTATGAGCATGGAAATATTAATGTGATTACTATATCGGTAGATCTGCCATTTGCTTTAGCTAAATTTTGTGCAAATAAAGGGGTAGGCACTGCAGTAACCCTTTCAGACCATAAAGATTTAGATTTTGGAATGAAATATGGATTTGTTCTGGAGGAATTAAGACTTTTATCCATGGGTATTGTAGTCAGAGATAAGGATGGAATTGTATAACATGTGTAATATGTACAGGAAATTAGAAATCATCCTAACTATGACAAAGCAATAGATATAGCTAAAGAATTAGTATAGAAAATAACTAAAATAGATTAAAAATGGAGATTTTCTCCATTTTTTTTTTGGATTAGAGGAAAAGAATGATAAAATGGTAGATATAAAGTAGTGGTTTAACTACTAAGCAAGGGGGAGAAGAGATGAAAAGAAGAGGGTTTACAATAATAGAGTTATTGATAGTGATAGCTCTCATCGGTATCTTAGTGGGAATCGGAAGTGTTTCTATAAAGAAACAAGCCGAATCCAGGGCTATGTTAAGGGTACAGAATGAGGTTGGAGACTTTTTCAGAATAGCGGCCAAGAGATCTTTAGAGACAGGAAAGAGATATGGCGTTGACTTTGATTTAGTTGGGAAAAAGATAGAAATTTATAGAGATGAAGGTACAGATGGAGAGTGGGAAGATGATGGAGCGAGACGTACAATAGAAAAATTAGAATTACCAAAAGTATTAGAATACGGTATAAAAGATAGTGGAAGTTATCCATCGGAATTTAATACTAATATAACTAGTAGTGGTAATATTAGTGATAATTTTACTTTATATATTGTAAACTCAAACTCTAATTCTGGAATTCAAGGGGAAGAAGAGGTTAAATATGCTATAAGTTTTTATAAGGGAGATACTCATGTGAACTATTTACATATAAGAGAATATATCGTTACAACGTCTTTTAAAGTAAGTGAAATAAATGACTCCCCTAGTGACAATGATGATTTAGAATTAATTAAAGATTAAAATAACACTATGGGTGAAAAAAAAGGTCGGTGCGTCTAAAAAAAATACACTTAAACCCCTTGGTATATATAGAAATTTAATGTTTTAAAATGTATTTTTAGAAAACGTTGCAATATATAATAACAAGTGTTATTATATAATAAGCAATTTTTAGGAGGATTTATTATGAAAATAGGAAATTTAGAAATAGAAGTACCAATTATCCAAGGTGGAATGGGAATTAGAGCATCGATGTCAAGATTGGCAGGTGCTGTGGCAAGAGAGGGTGGAATAGGCCTGATTGCAGGTTCAGCTGTTGGAATGGAAGAGTTAAAAAGTGAGATAATAAAGGCAAAAGAATATATGGGAGAGAAAGCAGGAGCTATCGGAGTAAATGTAATGGTTGCTGTAAGTAATTTTGAAGAGGCAGTAAATGCATCTATCGATGCAGGAGCAGAATTAATTGTCTGCGGTGCTGGATTTTCTAAAGGTGTATTTAAAATTGGAAAAGAAAGAAATGTACCGATCTTTCCAATTGTATCATCTGTAAAAGCTGCTAAATTATCGGAAAGATTAGGAGCTACTGCTATTGTTGTTGAGGGTGGAAACGCTGGTGGACATCTGGGAACTGATCTGGATTCTTGGGATATAGTAAAGGATATAGTCGAAGCAGTAAATATTCCTGTCTTTGGAGCCGGTGGAGTAATAGAGCCTGAAGATGCTAAAAGAATGTTGGATTTAGGAGCTGTAGGAGTACAAATGGGTACAAGATTTATTGCTACTACAGAGTGTGAAGTTAGTGATGAATTTAAACAGATGTATGTAAATACAAAAAAAGGTGATGTAGTACAGGTTCAATCATGTGCCGGACTACCAGCCAATGCTATAGTGAGTCCATTTGTAGACAGATTAAAGGATGGAACACAGGAAAAAGCTAAAAAATGTGTTCAATGTTTAAAAAAATGTGACTATTCATTCTGTGTAAATGAGAAATTAGTTGCAGGTCATGAAGGGGATTATGAAGGTGGAATTTATTTTGCCGGTAAAGATGTATGGAAGATAAAAGATATAATCTCTGTTAAAGAGGTATTTGAAAGATTCAGACCAGTATTTGAGGGTAGATAACTATTTAAAAAAGCAGATCCTATGAACTAAATGTTCATAGGGTCTGCTTTTTGTTTATCTATAACTTGTTTTTTTTCAGTAAAAAAGATCCAATTTTTAGTTGTTCTGGCAAACCATCCAACCATAAAAGTTCCTTTAAATAAAGTAGTGATGGTTATAGCCCACCAAACTCCATTTAATCCCAATAAATTATCCTGGGAAAGAAACAATGCCAAGGGTATTCTTACAATATTAAAAAAAGTTGTGATATAAAATGGCGGTTTAGTTTTTCCTAATCCATTAAAAGCTCCGGCAGTTAAGATCTCAATACACATAAATAGCTGGGAATAAGATAATATTTTTAGATATTCGACTCCATTTTTGACACTCTCCTCCTCCTGAATAAAGATCCTGAATATCTTTTCAGCACCGAAATAGAAAAGAAAACTAGTTAAAGTTCCTACAACAATCATAATGATCATGGCTATCTTATACCCCTTTAATATTCTCTTTGGCTGGTTTGCGCCATAGTTTTGTCCGATAAAAGCAGATAGTGCTACTTGAAAACCTATGGCAGTCATCCAGGAAAGGGACTCTACCTGGGACCCTACTTTTTGAACTGCTATTGCCATAGGACCCCAAAAGGCGATTATTCTGGCTATTATCATGGTAAGTCCGGTAAAAAGACCACTCTGTAACCCTACAGGGGTACCCAAAGCAGCAATTTCTTTGATAATTTTAATTTTTGGCAGTGTCGATATTCCTTTTAATGAAACTATAGTTTGGGATCGTTTGATATAGATTAAAAATGATAATGTAACTGATCCCTGTGCTATAACAGTAGCCAATGCAGCTCCATTTACTCCCATAGCAGGGAATCCCATCATCCCGAATATGAGGATAGGATCTAAAATCATATTGATGACTAAACCTATGGCATTCATATAAAATGGTGTTTTAGTATCCCCGTATCCTGTAAAAATTGCTGTGAGAACAGGATTGGTGAAGTTAAATACCATTCCAAGACCTATAATGACTAAGTATTTTTTAGCCATACCGATAACTGTCAGATCAGTTAGTCTAAAAAATCCAATGAGGGAATCTCTAAAAAATATCATAACAAGGCCGTAAATGATGGCTAAAATTATATTTAATTGGATCGCGTTTACAGCATAACTCTGGGCTGATTTTAATTTTTTAGCACCAATAGACTGGGCTATCTTAACCTGGGCTCCTACCTGGGATATACTGATAAAAGCAAAACTGAGCCAGAGAAAAAATCCTGCACTTCCTATAGCAGCTACAGCACCACTTCCCATCTTTCCTATCCATATCATGTCTATTAAATTATAGGCCATCTGTAAAAAAGATGTTCCCATAACCGGGAGGGCCATCTTTAAGAGAGAACGTGATATACTTCCCTCTGTCATATTTATTTTCATATTTCTCTCCTTTTATACCTTTACTTTATTTTGATTATATATTGTACAGTATTTGATCTTAATTTACCATTTGTTTTATTTTTAATTAGAAAAAAAATAAATTCTAAGGAAAAACAAAGGACAATTGACTTTAGGTTGAACGTATTCTATACTTAATGTAAGATTATTTAACGTTGGCGATGAAAGAGTAATATTTAGGAGGGAGAAGAGATGGCGAAAAAGAAATTTCAGATGCCTACAGCTTATACTATATTATTTAGTATAATAATTGTAGTGGCGGTATTTACATGGATAGTTCCAGCAGGAGAATATGATTATGTAGAGGGAACAAAACAGCCGATTCCTGGTACATATAAGGTAGTGGAATCAAATCCTCAAGCACTCTGGGAAGTAATAAATGCTCCTATCAATGGTTTTTATGAAGCTAAAGATATTGCATTGTTTGTATTGGTAATTGGTGGATTCTTAGGGATAGTAATGAAAACAGGTGCTATCGATGCAGGGATTGGACAGGTTATCAAAAAATTGAAGGGAAGGGAAAAGATAATGATTCCTATCCTCATGACAATATTTGCAGCAGGTGGGACATCCTTTGGGATGGCAGAGGAAACAATAGCTTTTTATCCCCTATTGATACCTGTATTTATCGGGGCTGGATATGATACATTGACAGCAGTAGGGGTAGTTATGACAGGTGTTCTATGCTCTACGGTAAATCCATTTGCTACAGGAATAGCCTCGGGGTTCGCTGAGATATCTATAGGAGATGGATTGGGGTTAAGATTATTAATGATGGTAGTTTTACTTGGTTTTGCTATATTTTATGTTATGAGATATGCTGAAAAGGTGAAGAATGATCCTACAAAATCACTGGTGTACCATATGAAAAAAGAAAATGAACATCATTTCTTAGGAGGGGAAGAGCAGGAAACTCCGGAATTGACAGGAAAAAGAAAGTTGATCCTCTGGATATTTGGCGGGACTTTTATCCTCATGATCTTAGGAGTGATCCCATGGGCTTATAAGTTTAATATCACAATATTTGAGAGTATAAATGAGTTCTTTAAAGGGTTGCCGATAGCGGGGAAATTATTGGGGAATACAGTTGCTCTTGGTGACTGGTGGTTTGGAGAGATGACTGTATTATTTATGGTTTCATCTGTATTGATTGGTAAAATATACGGGATGGAAGAGAAGGAGATTGTATCTGTATTTGTAAATGGTGACAGAGACCTGTTGGGAGTTGCACTTATTGTAGGAGTTTCCAGAGGAATAACTATAGTAATGAATGCCGGTGGAATGACTAACACTGTTTTATATTGGGGAGAACAGGCATTGACAGGTGTAGGAGCCACAGCATTTGCTATTATCTCATACTTATTTTACCTGCCTATGTCATTTTTAATCCCTTCAACTTCAGGACTGGCTACACTATCTATGCCTATCATGGCTCCATTGGGAGAATTTGCAGACTTGGCAAAGAATGTAGTAGTTACCGGGTATCAATCTGCATCAGGAGTGTTAAACTTACTTACTCCTACATCAGCAGTGGTAATGGGTGGATTGGCAATAGGAAGAATATCGTATACAAAGTGGCTGAAATTTGTAATGCCTTTATTTATTGCATTTATAGTGATAACTATGGCACTATTAGCTTTAGGTTCAATGATGTAAATAAAAAAGCGTTTAAGTCTTAGGATTTTTTCGCTTTTTTTATAAAATATTTTAAATTTATGGAGGGGTAATTCATGGATTGTCCTATGTTTGCTACAGGTGATAAGGGGGAGAAGATGATAAAGTTGTTAAAAAATGCAGAGGTATACACTCCAGAATATATTGGAAAAAAAGATATCTTAATTGCAGGGAGCAAAGTAGCAAAAATAGAAGATTCGATAGATATAGAGGTAGGGTTTGATGCTGACCTGGTTATCTTGGATGAAGAGTTAAATATAGACAGTGTGCTGGCTTTGGGAAGGGTAATGGTAGAAAATAAGATTCCTATAGTTAAGGGAACTTTCGAAAAATAAAAAAGCAACGTGACGTTAATCGAGATAGGCATAATCTAGGGTTTTATAAATTTTATTTCAAAATCCTATATTTATAAAATAAATAAATAGTATTTTGGTGATGCCCCTTGCGGGTAGAATTCCTTAGATAATAATAAAAGGTAAAAGGATAGACTCCTTTCACCTTTAAAAAAAAAAAATATATATATATCTACTTATAAACTAAAAAAGTTATATAGTCTACAACCTCCTCCATAGGGTAATTCTCCCCGGAATCTCCCCTCCTCAAAATTTCTATCTTAGGATCCCCTGTCACCAACTTACTATATTCTAAAAGGGTCATAATAGGTCCATACCCACATATACTCAAGTTATACTTATCAACTGTCTCTTCCACCCCTTGGCTATTCAGTTCCATTATCCTATCTATGGCTAACTGATCCAATTTATACCCCAACTCTTTTTTTACATAGTGGGAAAAATCCGAAGACGCTATCACCAGAGTTTTTTTTCTTTGCCTTTTAGCAGTTTCATATATTTTTTCAGCCAGATATTTGGCATTTTTATAAGTTTGAATCTTCATGGTAATGGGAACTATTTTAAATTTGCTTTCTATAAAATATTTTAAAAGAGGCAGCATGACCTCCCCGGAATGTTCGTATTTATGCGCCTTTTCCGAATATGATAGTCCCAATTCTTTATCAAAATCAAGGTCTAGTTCCAGATCTCCCATGGGGGATGCCCATATTTCATTCGTATCTAAACTTATAGCATCTCCATACCCTGTATGGCTTGGATTTATTATGACAACAGTATCTATATCTTTTCCCTTTAATATATTAAAAAAATGAACTGCAGATGGTCCTGAAAATTCATAGCCTGCATGGGGAACTATTCCTCCTAAGACCTCACAATCTATTTTTTTAGGAGATTCTATTTTTAAAAAAAATTCAATCATCTCTTCAATCTCTTCCCTTTTAGCAGGATAAAATTTACCTTTTACAAACTCTTCCCTTTTTTTCATAGCTTCCTCCTATCTCCACTACCTTTTCTCCACATTTTTTACACCTGCCATCTTCATCGAGTCCTATCATCTCTATATTCCAGCCAGCCCTTTGAACCAGTAA
>CAZUGM010000107.1:0-7423 GCA_964619915.1 uncultured Fusobacteriaceae bacterium
TTTTTATGATAAAAGGAGGTGAATCACCATATATCTAATAGAGGGAATGATCCATCATTTTCTTTTAACAGCTCATGGGACATGGGGTTTATCTTCATAATTCCATCCACTTCGTGACCAATAACTATTAGGTTGGTTTTAGTGGGAATCTTTGCTTCCATAAGAGTTGTATCTACCAGTTGTGACCCCTTTTTTATTTCAACCAGTTCAAATGTCAGTCCCTCTATCTTTGATTTTTTACTAAAAACATCTACAAAACTAATTAAGTTAGTCTGGGTAGCCGTGGCAATTATCCTGTCAGCCGCTATCTCAAAAGGCGAGATTATAAAATCAGCTCCACCTCTTTTTAATTTTTTTTCACTGCTGGCATCTACAGCTCTTGTTATAACCTGTATTTTTTGATTGAGATCTTTTGTAGTAAGGGTTAAAAAAAGATTGTCCGCATCTGTGGATAGGACCGATATCAATACTTTGGCACTTTTTATATTGGCCTGAAGAAGAGTTTCGTCTTTAGTTGCGTCTCCTATTACATAGAGTATTTTTTCCCTGTATATCTCCTTTAGTTTTTCAACACTTTTTTCATCATTTTCCACTACTACAAAATTTAAATCCTTTTTTAAAAAATCATTTATAATCTTTATCCCTGTTCTGCCAGCTCCGCAGACTATATAGTGATCATTTAGTTTGGCTATCTTTTTATCCATCTTCCTCCACCTCAAATAGGATCTCAGTTCCCCTTCAATAAAAAATTTGGTAATATTCCCCAACGTATATACAACTACAGTTATTCCAGAGAATATCAGGATAGATGTAAATATTTTCCCAGTAGGACTGAGTGCCTCAACCTCTCCAAACCCCACTGTAGAAAGGGTAATAGAGGTCATATATAGTGCATCTATCAAATTATAATTTTCAATATAGATATACCCAAAAACACCTATAAAAAATATTAAAAACAATATAATTCCAGGTATCATTATTTTTTTTATTTCAGATTTCATCCGTCCTCCACTTTTCTACTTTTAGAGATATATCTTATCACAATATTTTCTATAATACCACATCTGTTAAACCTTTAGACAATTTAAATTTTAAAGGATTTAATTGACTTCTCAGGTAATATATTTTAACAGGAAATAATTAGAATATCTATTTCAGAGCTTTTATTACTTATATCTACATTGTAATTTTTTTCCTTTATCTATAAAAAAACTAAAATTTAATATTGGAGGTAAAACTATGTATGACTTAATAATAATTGGAGCCGGAGCCGGAGGCTTGACCTGTGCATATACAGCTAATGGACTGGGGAAAAAAGTCCTTCTAGTGGATAAGGAGTTACCGGGAGGGACTTGTACCTGGTCAGGATGTATGCCCAGTAAAGCCCTTATAAATATAGGCAAGGATGTTCATACAGCCAAAAAATATACATCGGTAGAGATAGATACTGCAAAAGTTATGAGAGATGTCAGAGGGGTTATAGATGAAGTCTATTCCCATGAATCCCCGGAAGTCTTAGCCAGTGATGGAATAACATTCAAACAAGGAAAAATGATCAAACTGATAGATCCTAAAATCGTACTGGTAGATAAGGTAGAATATCACGGAAAGAATATAGTTATATCTACCGGTACCTCTCCATTTATACCTCCTTTAGAGGGGCTGGATAAGATAGACTACCTGACCAATAAAAACCTTTTCCAACTGGAAAAACTCCCTAAATCAATGATAATTTTAGGAGGAGGAGCCATAGGAGTGGAGATGGCCCAATGCTTAAACAGGTTGGGAACAAAAGTCCATATAATAGAGAGATCTTCCCGGATTTTTATCCGTGAAAATGAGGAATTAGTAAATATTTTATCTGAAATTTTGATAAAAGAGGGGGTCAATATCCATGTGAACACCACTGCTGCCTCTGTAACCCAGGATAACGGAATTATCAGTCTCAATGTGGAAACCAATGGAGAATCGAAAAAAATTGAAGCTGAAGCTCTTCTAGTTTCTATAGGAAGGGTTCCTAATGTAGAAGATCTAGGGTTGTAGGAATTGGGATTAAAATATAATCGAAAGGGAATTGAAGTGGACGAATACCTGAGGACAAATATACACAATATCTACAGTGTAGGAGATGTGACAGGTCCATATCAGTTTTCACATATGGCTAATTATCAGGGGATATTGGCAGTTAAAAACATGTTTTTACCTCTGAAAAAAAAGGCGGATTATTCCAATATAAGCTGGTGTACCTTTACCTCCCCTGAACTGGCTTCCCGGGGACTTCCTGATCCAGAGAGGAAGGGTTCCAAAATATATTCCTATGGACGGAGTGATTCAGAGAGAACCATAACAAAAAAAGATGATATTTTCGAGATGAGAGTGGAAACTAACCACAAAAAAGAAATCCTGGAGGTAAAGCTTTTGGCTGAAAGGGCAGGTGAGATGATCTCCTCCTTTCAAATAGCAGCCACAAACCACCTCACCTTAGATAAATTTTCATCGGTTATCTTTCCCCATCCAAGTTATAGCGAGATTTTAGGAAGTTTAGGAAAGAAAGCATATGTCGACAAATTATTGGAGAATCCACTCATAAACATTTTAAAAAGATAGACAAAACTCCTTAAATTTGACATTTCCATATATAAATTATATACTTTGATATAGTTTTAATTATTTATGTATATTTTACAATGTTTTGCTACAAATTAAATAGCAAAATTTAATATTATTTTATGGGAGTGTGGTAGGATGAAAAAAATGACTTTAACAACAAAAATTTTTATTGGATTGATTAGTGGGATAATATTAGGATTAGTTTTATACCCAATGAGAGAGGTTCCCTTTGTAGCAGATTATATTATAGGATTTTTTCTAAAATTAGGGGGATCTGTATTTATAAACGCCATAAAGATGATGGTAGTTCCACTGGTATTTATCTCATTGACTGTGGGAAGTTCGGCCATGGGAGACATTAAAAAATTAGGACGAATAGGAGTAAAAACTTTAAGTTTTTATCTCTTTACTACAGCTGTAGCAATTGTTATAGCCCTTACTCTGGCAAATGTGATAAATCCAGGTGCAGGACTGTCAGCTGATAGTATTCAAAAAACTGCCAAGACTATCAAAAGTTCCAAACCATTTGTAGATGTACTTATTGATATCGTACCATCTAACCCTATTGCATCTATGGCTAAGGGAAAGATGCTCCAAATTATAGCTTTTGCACTTTTAACAGGAGCCGGGTTGACTATCTTAGGAGATAAGGTCAGCAAGGTAAAAGACCTGTTTGACCAAGCCAATGATTTGGTTTTAGAGATGGTAAACCTTATTATGAAGGTTGCCCCATATGGTGTATTCTGCCTTATTGCTAAGACATTTTCATCTCTTGGATATACAGCAATGATACCTCTTTTAAAATATATGCTTACAGTAATTGGAGCTCTATTTATTCATGGTTTATTCACTTACCAAGGACTTTTAGTTGCTACAGTTAAGATGAATCCATTGACTTTTTTAAAGAAATTTTTACCGGCTATCTCCGTAGCATTCTCTACATCCAGTAGTGGGGCGACACTTCCTGTTACTCTGGAAACAGTTCAGGAGGAATTTGGAGTATCTAAGAGTGTAAGTTCATTCACAATACCACTGGGAGCTACCATCAATATGGATGGAACTGCTATCATGCAGGGAGTTGCAGTAGTATTCATAGCCTCTGTATATGGTGTGAGTTTAACTATGGGTGACTATATAGCTGTAATTTTAACAGCTACATTAGCATCTATTGGTACAGCTGGTGTTCCTGGAGTAGGACTAATCATGCTTTCAATGGTATTGACTCAGGTTGGTCTTCCCATTGAAGGAATCGCTCTTATAATGGGTGTAGACAGAATTTTAGATATGACCAGAACAGCTGTAAACATAACTGGTGATGCTGTATGTACCCTAATTATTGCAAAAACAGAAGGGGAAGAATTGGATACTTCTTCAGAAAAAGAAATAGAAATAGCATAGTTAACTGTTGTTGAAATAACTTAAACTATACTAAATGAAAGAAAGGGATATCAACTATTGATATTCCTTTTTTATTCCCCATTATCCCTTCTAACTATAATAAAGTTCTTCTAATTTCGTTCTATATAAAAAATGAATGAATTATTAATTATTCATTAAATTAATAATTTTCACAATTTATATTAATTTATTATATTGACTTTTTGAATTAAATGTTGTAAATTTAGGAGGAAAAATTCAACAACATCAATGGAAATAAAAAAGGAGTATTAATATGAATGTGTATAGTAAGTCGAATATGATTTATAAAGATTATTCATGGAAAACTTATGCAGAGGGAGATCCTAAAGTAACAGGGAAACTAGATTCTACGATATTTGATAAAAATGAAGGTTATGAGGTTCTATACCTTATAAAAAAAATGACAGAAATATGGAAATTAGAAGACAGAGGCAGCAGAAGAAAGATAGAAAAAATGATATATAAATTTTTGCCACCTGATATTAAAAAACAGGAAGAAGTTAAAAATTGGGTACGTGACAACTGGGATTATTATTAGTATCAAATAAAATTATGATAGGTAATAAGATATAAAATTTTAACTGTAGCTCTATGATTGATTTACACCTATCAATTGATTTAATATATATAATTTTCTTAAAGAATCACTTTTATCATAACAACTTTAACTCAAAATTAAAAAAATATTTAGAATTAATTTTAGGAGGTTTTAAACTTCCTTTTTTTTGTATAAATATATATTTTATAGACAGAAAAGCTCACATCCTGTAAAAAATATATGTTGAATTATTAGAAATCAATATAACTCTTCACTATTTATAGTTTTTTCATATTAATACAATATTATTTAGATATTTTCATTATTCTTTATTTTTTAGTACAATTATACAGTATTAAGTTTGATAAAAATTAACATTATATGCATATAGCACTAATGCATATAATATCAATAGGAGTGTAAAAGTATGAAAAAAATGTCGTTAACAAGTAAAATTTTAATCAGTTTAATAGTTGGAATAATAGTAGGTCTGCTGCTGTTTCCATTGAAGGATATACCATTTGTAGAACACTATATAATAGGATTTTTCCTAAAGCTAGGTGGATCTGTATTTATAAAATCAATTAAAATGCTGGTAGTTCCTCTGGTATTTATTTCCTTAACAGTGGGAAGTTCTGCAATAGGTGACACAAAAAAACTCGGTAGAATAGGAATAAAAACTTTAAGTTTTTATCTGTTTACAACAGCCATTGCAATAACAATAGCTCTTGTTTTAGCTAATATAATAGATCCGGGAAATGGTTTAGTCATTGAAAATATCAATAAAGCCAATACCGTTGTGAGTGATTCTAAATCTTTTGTGGATGTCTTAATCGATATCGTACCATCTAACCCAATATCAGCAATGGCAAAGGGGAATATGTTACAGGTAATATTTTTTGCCCTTCTTACAGGTATGGGATTGACGATATTAGGAGATAAAGTCAGCAAGATAAAGGAACTGTTTGATCAATCCAATGATCTAATTTTAGAATTAGTAAATATTATTATGCAGCTTGCCCCCATCGGTGTATTCTGCCTTATTGCTACAACATTTTCTACATTGGGATACCAGGCTATGATTCCTCTGTTTAAATATATAACAACTACACTTTTAGCACTGTTAATCCATGTTTTGATTACATATCAGGGTCTTTTATACCTGATGACTAAAATAAATCCAGTCGTATTTATAAAAAAATTCATCCCTGCTATCTCTGTAGCATTTTCTACATCAAGCAGCGGAGCTACAATACCTGTTAATTTAGAGATTCTCAGGGAAAAATTTGGTGTTTCAAAATCTACAAGTTCATTCACAATACCACTGGGAGCATCTATAAATATGGATGGGACTTCTATTATGCAGGGTGTCGCTGTGGTATTTATAGCAACTGCCTATGGGATCCAATTAAGTATGGGTGATTATATGATGGTTATTTTAACCGCTACACTGGCATCTATAGGTACAGCAGGGGTTCCAGGAGCCGGCCCTATAATGCTTTCAATGGTTCTTACCCAGGTCGGCCTTCCTATTGAAGGAATAGCTCTTATTATGGGAGTGGACAGGATAATAGATATGAACAGAACTGCTGTAAACATCACTGGAGACGCTGTCTGTACACTGATTATTGCTAAAACTGAGGGTGAAGATATAAGTGGAGAGGCTAAACCAGAATTAATTTAAAGGAAATTTCATAAAAAAAGCCAATTTATTAAGTAGCAACTTTACTTTAAATCGGCTTTTTTTTATTCCAAAAATCATACAACGATACATTCTTTTTATTGGAGGAGGTTATTATGAATAATTTATCTGAATTTATAGACGTTTTAACTAAGAGAAAAAAATCGGATCTGGTTTTTAAAAATGCAAAGATTATAAATGTATTCAGCCATGAAATTATAGAGGGAAACTTAGCTGTCCATGGAGATCAAATCGTAGGAGTAGGTGACTTCTCCGGGATTTATGAGATAGATCTTCATGGAGCTTATATTTCGCCAGGTCTAATGGATGCCCATATTCATATAGAATCTTCCATGCTCACACCTGAAAATATGACAAATTTGATCCTTCCCCGGGGGACTACGACTATTATAGCTGATCCCCATGAGATAGCCAATGTTTCCGGGATAAGAGGTATAGAATATATGTTAAAAGCCACTGAAAACATTCCCTTAAATGTTTTTATCAACCTTCCATCCTGTGTTCCAGCTACAACCTTTGAATCTTCCGGGGCTGTTTTAGGGGCAGATGATCTAAAAGAGTTTATCCACCATAAAAGAGTTTTAGGTCTGGCAGAATTTATGAATTTTCCCGGAATTATAAAAAAAGATCCTGAAGTTTTAAAAAAATTAGATCTGGCTCATAAAAATAAAAAAATTATCGATGGTCATGCTCCTAATATGGAAAGTAAAGATATTCGTACCTATGCAGGAGTAGGTATATCCACCGATCACGAATCTGAAACCTACAATGAATTATTAGATAAAATAAGAAATGGAATTTATGTATTGATGAGAGAGGGATCAGGAGCTAAAAATTTAGAATCCTTGGCCAAGGGTGTATCCGGCAATCTTTCCCTTACAAGGTGGTGCTGCCTGTGTACAGATGATTCCCACCCGGAAACTCTGATCAGAGAGGGACACATAGATCATCTCCTAAAAAAACTAGTAAAATTAAATATAGAACCCATTACCGCGGTCCAAATGGCAACCATAAATACTGCAAAATGCTATGGTTTAAACAATTTAGGAGCTATCGCCCCTGGTTATAAAGCTGATTTAGTTATTTTTCAGGATCTTGTTGATTTTAAAGTATTAAAAACCTATAAAGACGGCAGGGAAGTATATAATGGCATA
>CAZUGM010000108.1:0-7417 GCA_964619915.1 uncultured Fusobacteriaceae bacterium
AAAAGTGTAGCAATAAGATAAATACATTTCAAATAAAAAGAGATACACTAAAAATCAAAGAAGAAGGTAGGTGTGGATAATGAATATCCTATGGTTAATTAATATGCCTTTACCAGAAGCAAGTCAGTTAATGGAAGAAAAACCATCGCCATTTGGTGGTTGGTTACTACATGCATCAAAAGATTTATCAAACAAGGAAGATGTAGAATTATATATCGCATTTCCGAGTAATAAAGCTAGTAAATTTAAGGAATTAAAAGGAGAAAAGATAAGATACTCCCCTTTTATACCTGTAATAGAAACCGATAATAAAGTCATTGAATATAATAAATCTTTCGAAATATTATTAAAAAACTTAAAGCCGGATATTGTACATATCTATGGAACTGAAATATCACATACACTTTCTATGGTTAACGTATGCAAAAAAATAGGTATAGAGACAATTATATCTATACAAGGTCTCGTTTCGATATATGCAAAGCACATTTATGCAAATCTACCTTTTAACGCTATATATGGTTTTACACTGCGAAATTTATTAAGAAAAGATAGTGTATACCTGCATAAAAAGACTTTTGTGCTAAGAGGCAAAAATGAGATAAAGTCCTTACAAAAGACAAAGCATATTATTGGACGAACGACGTGGGACAAAGCATGTTCAAGCCAAATCAATCCAGAAGCTAAATACCATTTTTGTAACGAAACGCTTAGAGAAGAATTTTATAAGCATCAATGGGAAGTCAATAATTGTGAAAAGCATTCAATATTTTTAAGTCAAGGGCAGTACCCGATTAAGGGGCTGCACTATATGTTAGAAGCAATGCCATTGATATTAAAGAAGTTTCCTAATGCAAAAGTATATATAAGTGGAAAAGATATAACAAAATCAGATACGTTTAAAGATAAATTGTTGATGACATATTATGGTAAATATATAAAGAAAATGATAATAAGAATGGATTTAGAAAGAAATATTGTTTTTACCGGACCACTAGATGAAGAAAAAATGTGTCATAGATATTTAAAATCTCATGTTTTTGTCTGTCCTTCATCCATTGAGAATAGTCCTAATTCACTAGGGGAGGCCATGGTATTGGGTGTTCCATGTGTCGCTTCTGACGTTGGTGGCGTTTCGGATATGCTTAAGCATAAAGAAGAAGGGTTTGTTTACCAAACAGATGCCCCATATATGCTAGCACACTACGTTTGTGAGATATTTGAAAATGAAGATTTAGCTATGAAGTTTTCTAAAAATGCAAGAATTCATGCATTAAAGACCCATGACCCTCTTACAAACACAGCCCAATTAATTAAAATTTACAAGAATATTCTTAACAAGGATTGTTTATAAAATGAGCAAAACACTTAAAAAATTCTTAAGGGACAGGTTTATCATTAACACTATAATGCAATATTTTATGACTTTTGCTCAAATAATATTTCCACTGATTACATTTCCATATTTAACAAGAGTTTTAGAACCTGAAATGTTTGGCGTTGTTACGTTTTTGACAGCCTCAATAAGCTATTTCCATTTATTTGTTGAATTTGGATTCAATTTATCAGTAACGAAGAAGATTGCAGAGAGTCAAAACGACAAAGAAAATATTGGAATTATACTTAGTAACACTCTATTTGCTAAGTTAATTTTATTTTTAATATCAATTATTATTTATTCAGTATTAATACCATTCATTGAAATATTGCATGAAAATATTATAATAAGTTATTTATACATGTTAAATGTATTTGTGATGATTTTCTTACCAGATTTTTTATTTCGTGGTCTGGAACAAATGCAAATTATTACCGTAAGATTTTTAGTAGCAAGAACAATTTCTACCATTATGATTTTTCTATTAGTAAAAAATAACCAAGATATAATTTTTATTCCAATAATTGACATAGTAGGGTCAATTGTTGCAGTTTTTCTTACTTGGTATCAGATTAAAAAATTTAACATCGTATTTAGATTTACCAAGCTTGAAAGCGTACTATTGGAGATCAAAGATGCTGCTATATATTTCCTCTCTACATTTGCAACTACGGCTTTTGGAGCAACTAATACCTTTTTAATAGGCATCGTAGTGTTATCACCAATAGATATTGCTTATTGGGGAGTGAGTCAAAAATTAATTAGCTCAGCCCAATCGTTATATTCACCAATAATAAATAGTCTTTACCCAAGAATTGCAGCTAATAAAAATTTTAGATTAGCAAAAAAGGTGCTAAAAATTCTCATGCCATTAATCGTTGTAACAACTATCTTAGTTTATCAGTTCTCTGATGACATACTAGCAGTTATTGCAGGGAGGAATTATATAGCCGCAACTCCTATATTTAGAGCCCTAATGCCTGTATTAATTTTTTCGTTTCCAGCTATGGTAGTCGGGTTTCCGGTGCTGGGAAATATAGGAAAAGTTAAAGAAACTACATTCTCAACGATATTTTCTGCTTTATTTCATATAATCGGCTTACTATTGCTCGTAATAACACAAAACTTTAATATAATGAATGTTGCTATTTTACGAAGTTTTACTGAGATGTTTTTATTAATATATAGGATCGTGGTTTTATATAAAGCTAAAAGAGGAGAAAACAATGAGAGAGTATATAGAATTAGGAAATGATGAATTAAATAAGTTACATAAAATACAATTAGATATGTTAGAGGATTTTTTGAGTGTTTGTAATGAATTAAAATTGAGATATTTTATGCTTGGTGGATCAGTTTTAGGATCGATTCGTCACAACGGGTTTATTCCATGGGATGATGACATTGATATTGGTATGCCAAGAAAAGACTATGAGATTTTTATCGAGAGGGGCCAACGATTATTAAACGAAAAGCATTTTATTCAGACCCATATAAGTGACCCGTTATATCCTCATAATTTTGCTAAAATAAGAAATAATAATACAACTTATGTTGAAATTACAAAGAGAAGAATCGATATGCATCATGGCGTTTATATTGATGTTTTTCCTTTAGATGGGGTCCCAAAGTCAATAATTCATAAAGCTACTTTTAATGTGATCAATAAAATATTAACGAAGAAAATCAATGAAGTATTTGATTTATCATACTACGATCAAAAAAAGACAATCATAAATATTATATTGGGGTGCATTATTAAAATAATGTTTTGGAACAAAAGTTATAATGATATTGTTTCAAAAAAAGATAGGATCTTAAAAAAAATTGACTATGATAAGGCAAATTTAGTAGCCAATTATTGTGGAGCATGGGGGAAAAAAGAAATTGTACCAAAATCTTATTTTGGAAATGGAGCAATAAGAGAGTTTGAAAACATACCTGTAATCCTGCCTGAGGCATATCACAGCTACCTGAAACAATTATATGGAAACTATATGGAATTACCAAAAGAAAACGAAAGAAAGACGCATCATTATTGCTCAATTATAGATTTGGATATACCACATACTTCATATCACATTTTTAATTCTAAAACACAAGAAAAATAAAGGTGACCAACTAATATTCCAATACTAATAACCGGAGGAGCTGGCTACATAGGCAGTCATACAGTGAAATATTTTCAGAAACAAAATGAAGAAATCATCGTTGTCGATAATTTGCAAAGTGTCCACGAAGATTCTATTGATGTGCAACATCTTTATAGGATCTATATTAGAGATAAAGAAGAACTAGACAAGGTATTTAAGAATCATAAAATTGAAGCAGTTATTCACTTTGCAGCGAACTCTCTGGTTGGAGAGAGCATGGAACAACCATATGAATATTATCACAACAATGTCTATGGGATGCTTTGTCTTCTTGATGTGATGAAAGAGAATAACGTAAATAAGATTGTATTCTCATCAGCGGCAGCAACATATGGAGAGCCAAAGAGTATTCCTATTATGGAGACAGATGAGACAATCCCTACTAATACCTATGGTGAGACTAAACTTGCCATGGAAAAAATGATGAAATGGTTTGATCAGGCTTATGGCAAAAAGTTTGTATCGCTTAGATACTTCAATGCTGCTGGAGCTTATGAGACTGGTAAAATCGGTGAAGATCATCATCCAGAGACACACCTTATCCCACTTATTCTTCAGGTACCACTTGGAAAGCGTGATAAAATCTATATGTTTGGAGATGACTATCCGACTGAGGACGATACGTGCGTAAGAGATTATATCTATGTCATGGACCTTGCTTCAGCACATCATAAAGCACTTGAGTACCTGAGAGACGGAAATGGCAGCGATATCTTTAATCTTGGTAATGGAAATGGCTATTCAGTTAAAGAAGTTATTGATACTAAAAGAAAAGTAACTGGCCACCCAATTCCAGCAGAAGTTAAAGATAGACGTACAGGAGATCCGGCTAAGTTGATAGCATCATCTGAAAAAGCTAAAAGAGTTTTAGGATGGAAACCTGAGTTTGATTCACTTGAGAAGATTATTGAAGATACTTGGAGATGGCATGAGAAAAATCCAGGTGGATACGAAGTAAAGAATTAATCTTACTAAAAATTAACTTACTTATTGCACACGAAAGGAGTGGTGAAGATTGAAAAAGGTAATAACCTATGGAACATTTGATTTATTTCATGAAGGACATTATAGGCTACTTCAACGAGCAAAACAATTAGGAGATTATTTAATTGTTGGAGTGACCACCGAAAATTATGATGACAGCCGTGGGAAATTAAATGTCCAAGAAGGCTTAATGAAGAGAATTGAAAACGTTAAAAATAGCGGATTAGCTGATGAAATTATCATAGAAGAGTATGAAGGTCAAAAGATTAATGACATTCAAAAGAATAAGGTAGATATATTTGCAATCGGATCTGACTGGGTGGGAAAATTTGATTATTTGAATGAATATTGTGAAGTAATATACCTAGAGAGAACAAAAGGGGTTTCAAGTACTCAGCTACGAGCAGAGAATAATGGCATACTCAAACTTGGTGTTATCGGGTACGGTAGAATAGCTAATAGATTTATTGTTGAATCAAAATATGTTAGCGGTGTAAATGTAGAGGGTGTTTACGGACCTAATCCAGAATCACTTAAGAAATTTGCTGATAAACATGAATTAGCTTTTTTTGAAACGGATCAAGATAAATTTTTGGATAAAGTAGATGCAGTATATATTGCCTCACCTCATTTGACGCATTACGAATATATAAAAAGTGCGTTAAATAAAGGCAAACATGTCTTATGTGAGAAGCCAATGGTTCTATCGGAGAAAGAAGCTAATGAAGTCTATGACTTAGCTATAAAAAAGAAACTTGTATTATTAGAAGCTATAAAAACAGCTTATGCGCCAGGTTTCATTAGATTAGTTAGCGTCGCAAAAAGTGGTTTAATTGGTCAGATAAAAAATGTAGATGCCACATTCACCAAATTAGTGGATGGAAATATTCGAGAACTTCAAGCACACACTGCTGGGGGAAGTATGACAGAACTAGCCACATACCCACTTTTAGCTATCATAAAATTGCTAGGAACTAACTTTGACAACATTGATTATTACTCGTTTATGGACGAAGAGAAGAACATTGATTTATTTACAAAAATTAACCTAACATATGATAAGGCAATAGCGTCTGCTAAAGTAGGTTTAGGTGTTAAGTCTGAAGGAGATCTGATTATCTCTGGTACAAAAGGGTACGTTTATGTACCTTCTCCGTGGTGGAAAACCGAATATTTTGAAGCCCGTTATGAGGAATTTAGTAGAAACAAAAAGCATTATTATAAATTTGAAGGTGATGGTCTGAGATATGAATTGGCAGAATTTGTATCTATGATTCATAAAGAGTATTATCAAACATACAAACTGATGCCGAATGATTCGATAGCCATTAATAGTGTAATTGAAAAATATCTTAATGGCGAAAATATCAAGAAAATCTGAGAATACAATTCAGTTATTGAAAGGTATCCCTACTTCCATAGTGCTGCAATATCCAGAGAGCTAGACGGATAGTTCGGTAACCACCCAAAGTCCCCAAGAAACTATTCCTCCACATAGGGGGATTTGGGAATCTTATATGAGGCTTAGAAGTAACAGGGGTGATATCCGGGAATGAGATAGGTAGTGAAAGAGAACGGAAGGAAGGTAAGATTATGACCGATGAGACATTAAAGCAGTACATCTTGGATTACATACCTATAGGAAGTAAAGAAATACAGATAGCTCATTTGGGCGAATATGATTTTACATTTTTGATCCAGGATGGAAAAGCAATCGGGGGAGTACTCGATATGAATCGGGAACCGCATATTTATGTTTTGGAAGAGTATAGAGGTCGTGGATACGGTTCAAGACTTCTGAAAAAATATTTAGTATTGAATGGGTTAGTTGGTTCAAATCAATATGTGTATTATGATGCAGGTACTGATGACGGGGAAAATCTAACAAGGAGATTTTCTGAGCAGAATCACGAATTTAAAGTCATTGAAGTAAAAGAACGAAAGTATATAATTTTGAGAGATTATAGATTTTGAGCGCATACCAGGGTTTTATAGACTCAAGCTTTTACGGCAATGGGTACGACGTTAAAGACAGATAGGTTGAGAATATTCCGGAACTGATTCAACCGGCGTTTAGTCCGGAAGAGTAAATGAGAACGATAATCATTAACAAGCGAAAAGGCCGTATCAAGTGAGGAAGCTATCCTGCATAAATGGCCTTTCTTGTTATTGTTAAAACAATATTTAACATTAATGACTCTGATAGAAAGTAAGCGTCCAATGACAAGGTGTACTTAATAAAGCAAGCACACCTACTTGCAAATTTTCTGTATATGTTCATCCCAAGGAAGATACTCTTCAAAGAATTCTGGAGCCAATCCAGGAAGTTCTGTAAGGATGTGATTTAAGTATTTGTATGTAGAAAGACCATTGGCCTTGGCTGTTTCAATAAGGCTGTAAATTGCAGCACTGGTCTTGGCGCCTCTAGGACTGCCACTGAAGAGCCAATTTTTGCGACCTATTGTAAAAGGTCTAATACTGTTTTCAGCAAGGTTGTTTGATATTACACAGTTGCCATCAAGCAAGTAGTTCATGAATCCTTCACGGTTGTTCATAGCGTAGTTCAGTGCAGTTGATAATTTTCCTTTTGGGAGTATTCTGCGGTTCTTGCTTGAAAGCATGGATTCAACCCACGACCAAAAGGCATCAAGAACAGTTTTTTCAAGTTCCAGACGCTTAACTTTGATTTTATCAGGTTTTAGTTTCATTTCTTCGATCTCTTTTTCAATTTCAAAGAGCTGGTTGCAGAATTTGATTCCCTTGCTTGCAATATCAGAATTAGGATCTTTAAGGTCCTTTGGAATCGCATCAACAAACTTTCTTCGAAGATGTGCCCAACACAGACAACGTGTTACTCCAGGAACTTTGTTGTAACCGGAGTATGCATCCGTATGGATATATC
>CAZUGM010000109.1:0-269 GCA_964619915.1 uncultured Fusobacteriaceae bacterium
TCTTCTCCTAAATTTCTATTTATCTGAAAGATTCTTTGCTTATCTAAGATATCTAAATATAGCTCTATCATTTCCAGACTAAAAATTTTATCATTCTTTATCTCTGTTGTCAGAGTTATTTCAGGATTTTTATCCTTCATCTTAACATGAACTAAATTATTTAAAAAATTTCTTTTAGATAAATAAGTTATATCACCCGCAGTATTAGTTTCGTTGAAATAAGCATTTAATTTTTCATTTTTATAAAACCTATCTATAACTGTATCATC
>CAZUGM010000109.1:318-7409 GCA_964619915.1 uncultured Fusobacteriaceae bacterium
TATTTTGCGGAGCAGGATAGGCAAGAGTTTTTCCTATAACTGCATCATCATAAAGTAAAGTTTCTATATTTAAATTTGGGATTATCAATTTTCCGGTTTCATCAACATATTCTCTTATCGTAAAATTTTGATTTAATTTTTCTACCCTGTTAAATCTAATATATAGAGCTCCTCCTACACTAAAAGCTGTGATTATTATAGTTGTCAATAATATCAGACCCTTGCTTTTTATTAATATTTTCAACAGATCCACCAAATCTATCTCATTGTCATATTTCCTTACCTCATGTTTTAAAATTTCTCTATTCATCTCTCTCCTCCATTCTTTCTTTTCCTTCTACCATATAATGAATGACTCAATTAATTCTAACTTTTTTAATCCTAGGTTTTTCCTTAGATCTTTAGATCCTTGCTGATAACTCCTAAAGTTTTTATCTTGTGAATAATATTATTTAAAATTCAATTTATAAGAACTGTTATTTAAATTACAAACTAATACGTTACGTCAACTATTATACCATGAAAATTTATGATCTTTAAGCTTTTAAGTAATTGATTCGATTTAATACTTCTACTCGTTAAATATATAAGATCATATTTTTGATAATATTTTCACCAATTTAGTATCTTATACATAATTTCTTATAAAGAATAAATTATTTACCTTGGCATCCACAGAATAATGAAATATGTCAGCCAAGAAATGATATTTTAATTTTAGAATTGTATTAGTGAATACTTACCAGCTTTAACCAGTAAAATATACCCACTGAAGTTTACAAAAACACAATACTCAAGTTTATTACATTTTTTTAAGTTATGCAAACATTTTAATGAAAACATATATCCCATCTTATGACCAAACTCTATCTCAAAATTCTATGTCTACACAGTAAACTAATAACATTTTTAACATTTTGGTGATGACCCTTGCGGGTAGTGTCACAAACATCCGCGTTCTATTTTTTTGAATTCATAGATACACAGATTAAATCTAATTAACAGCTTTGCCTCCAATAATCTACCGCCTCTGTTCTCTCTATTCTACGCATTTTCTTTGTGTACCTTTGAGCACTCTTCCTTTGTGATGAAGTTCGTTTTCCCATCCGTCTAATTAATGTCATTGGCAGTTAAACTCTTATTATGTTCTCTATGTTTTATAATAAAAAGAACCCTTTCGGGTTCTTTTTAAATTTTATTAAAATAAAATTAGTTTTTCTTCGACTCTTCAAACTTAGCCCAGATTCCAGCTTTAGTTAATAAAGATTTAACAGTTCTTGTAGGTTGAGCTCCGTTTCCTAATAATCTTAAGATCTCTTCCTCTTTTAATACTACTTTAGAATCTTCTAAAGGATAGTAGTTACCTAAGTAAGCTACAGCCTTTCCATCTCTTTTTTGTAATGCTTCCATTGCTACTACTCTGTAAACAGGTCTCTTCTTGCTTCCTAATCTAGTTAATCTGATTTTTAACATAATTATTTCTCCTTTTCTCATTTTAATTTATTTAATAATTTATTATAATTTGTTTACTAACTCTTTCCTTGCTGACGTTTCCCCTTCGTAACCCATTCCTTTTTATAGTTTGCCCTTTACAAAATGGTAAACTAAAGCTAGTTTTTTAGCTTTGTTGCTCTTTTTTAAAGAGTAACATAGGAAGAAGAGTTAAGTTAAAACGGCAATTTAAATCCTTTACCCATCTTGGGCATTCCAGGCATTCCCTTACCACCGCTGAACATCTTCATCATACCCTTCATCTGTTCAAACTGCTTCAACATCTTATTGATATCATGCACCTGGGTAGCCGATCCTCTGGCTATCCTTTTCTTTCTGCTGGCATTTATAATCTTTGGCTTTCTTCTTTCTTCTACAGTCATAGACTGGATGATCGCCTCTGTTTTCTTCATCTCTTTCTCTGCCGGAGCCAGATCTCCCAGATCTCCCACTCCCGGTAACATCTTTAGGATATTTCCGATAGGTCCCAACTTCTTTATATTTTGTAATTGCTTTAGAAAATCTTCTAAATCAAATTCCTGCTTCCTTAACTTCTCTTCCAGTAACTTAGCTTCATCTTCATCTATGGCACCCTGAGCTTTCTCAACCAGGGAAACTACATCTCCCATTCCTAAGATTCTGGATACCAGTCTTTCAGGATGAAATAATTCAATATCCTCTAATTTTTCCCCTATACCAATAAATTTAATAGGTTTTCCTACCACCGCTTTTATCGATAGTGCAGATCCACCTCTGGTGTCACCGTCTAACTTTGTCAGTACTACACCGTCTATACTTAACGTATCGTTGAAACTGCTGGCTAAATTAACTGCGTCCTGACCGATCATGGCATCTACTACTAATAGTATCTCCTGAGGTCTGACTTTTTTTCTTATCTGGTTTAACTCCTCCATGAGACTCTCGTCTATATGAAGTCTTCCTGCTGTATCCAGAATTATATAAGTTGCACCTTCCGCTCTGGCTTTTTTTACACCGGTTTCACAAATACCTACAGCATCCTTACTTCCCTCTTCATAGTATACAGGTACACCGATTTGGTCCCCTAAAACCTGAAGTTGCTTCATAGCTGCCGGTCTGTATACATCGGCTCCTACTAAAAATGGTTTCTCCCCATTTTTTTTCAGATATTTAGCTAACTTGGCTGCAAAGGTAGTTTTACCTGCCCCCTGTAGTCCGGCTAACATAATTATTGTAGGACCTCTATGAGCTTTAGTTAATCTCGCATTTGTCCCGCCTAATAGTTCCGTTAATTCATCATTTACAATCTTTATGAATTGCTGTCCCGGATTGATACCACTGAGTGTATTCTCTCCTACAGCTTTTTCCTTTATTTTATTTACAAAGTCCTTTACTACACGGTAGTTAACGTCAGCTTCTAATAACGACAATCTTACTTCCTTTAAGGCAGCCTTTATATTATCCTCTGTTAATTTTCCATGTCCCCTTACCTTTTTAAATATCCCTTGGAATTTACTTCCTAAATTATCTAACATAGAACACCTCTTATATATCAAAACTTGCTATTAAGCTGTCTAACTTTGCTTCACTGTAATCTGCCTTTAGTTCTTTTAAACTCTGTCTTATCTCTTTCTCTCTCTTTAAGAATCCCACCTTTTCTTCATACCCCTTTAAAATTTTAATTCCCCTCTTGATATTATCATAGACTGCCTGTCTGCTGATACCATGAGATTTTGCAATCTCCGAAAGGGAAAAATCTTCTTCAAAGTGTTCTTCCATATAGGTTCTCTGTTTATCACTTAAAAGGTTCCCGTAGTAACCTAATAATATCGAAATTTCTAAAAATTCATTTAATTCCATAATTTACCCCTGTATTATAATATATCTCCACCATTATGTCAAGTGTTTTTTCTTTACATTAAAACTATTATACCAAACTTCTCCTTCTATCTCAACTTTTAATTTTTTCACTCTCAGCTTTTTCAACAATTCTAGTTACGTAAAACTATAAATTCAAAACCTTTAATCTTTTTCTACCACAGATTGCACAAATCAATACAGATTTTTAAAGTCAAAACATTTTTAAATCCAAAACTTCTACACGAAGCTCTCAAAGAAAAAAACTATAAAGGTCACAAAGAAATCTTTTATTCTTAGTTTTTAAAATGAAGTTTATAGTCGTTGAGCTCCAGCCCTCTGTTTCTACAATGACGATCGTGTATCACTTATTAAGACCTTTAGAAACTTCTGGCACTTTTTGGTTACTTTTTCTTGCTATTGAGAAACAAGTAACCCGTATCAAAGACGGAAACTTTGGAACTTATTCTAATTCGACGACTAAGTAGCATATTTACTGAGTCGCTATGTAACATTTAGAAAAAGAAGTGAAATTCCAAAAATTAAAACCTATCTTTTTTGTTTTCAAATCGAAGTTTATAGTTTCGACTTCTTTCTTTGTAATTAAAAAAAGGATTTGAAAAATTTCAAATCCTTTTTTATCTATCTTAATCTACGCGTTTTTCAACACAGATTCTTCTTTAGATTCCTCTATTATCATCTTTTCTACGATTACAGCACAAGAAGCATCTCCTAATACATTTGTAGAAGTTCTCATCATATCAAATAATCTGTCTACACCAAAGATAAGCGGTAGAGCTGTTACCGGAATTCCTGCTGCTACCAATACTGCTACTACCAATAATGCCGGCCCTGGAACTCCTGCAGTTCCGATTGCTCCCAATACAGAAGTTAAAATTATCGCTGTGTACTGAGTCATTCCCAATTCTACTCCAAACATCTGAGCAAAGAATACTGCTGTCAATGCATACAACATAGCATTTCCATTCATATTAATTGTAGCTCCCAATGGTAATACAAATGATGTAACCTCTTGTTTTACACCTAACTCTTCACATTCCTGTTTGTTTATAGGCAGTGTGGCCATAGATGAAGCTGAAGCAAAGGCTAATATTTGAGTCTCTTTCATTCCTTTTAAGAAAGTTATCGGATTCATTCCACCTAAAATCTTTACCAGCATAGGTATCACAACAAAGTGGATTATTCCCAATGTCCCACTGAAAACAGCCAACAACTTAAGTACCAATACCATTATGTCCATACCAAATAACGCAATTGAATTAGTCATCAATCCAAAAACTCCTAGTGGTGCAATTACCAACACTTTTTTTATCATCCAGATCATCCCGTCATTTACAGTATCCAAGATGTCTGTTACCGGTTTTTGTTTTTTCTCATCCATTGTAGACAATGCTATTCCGAAAAATAGTGCAAAGAACAGTATTTGTAAGATATTCCCGCTTACCAACGATTCAAATGGATTTCCAGGGATAATTCCTTGAATTGTATCCCAGAATCCAGCTACATTGGAATTTGCTGCATACGTAGAGGCATCTGTCATAAGTGATTCAGGAACCTTCACACCTAAACCTGGTTTAAAGATGTTACCTGCCAACAATCCCAATACAACAGATATCGCTGATGTACCTAAATAATAAACTATTGTAAATATTCCGACCTTCCCTGCTGATTTAGTTTTTCCAAGTGCTGCCGCTCCAGAGATAATACTGAAAAATACCAGAGGTATAACCAACATCTTAATCAAACTAATAAAAATATTCCCTAGTGGTGCAAAGATCACACCTTTTTCTCCTAAAAATGCTCCCGCTACGATACCAAGCACCATCGCTATCAATATCAGGGTACTATTACTTATTTTTTTCATCTTTTCACTCCTCTAAATTAATAAATTATTTATTCTCAAAATTACAACATATTCCAATCCAACTAAAATTATAATATGATTATACTAAATTTTAAGAATTAATTAAAATATCTAAATAATATTGTATTTATATGAAAAAAAGATAAATTAAGATCAACATCAAATCCATAGAATATAAATCTCTTTGAGATACATAGAAAACTTTCTAATTTATACGATTCTAAGACCTAAACCTTTATACTAAGCTCACTAAGGAAATCATAGAGAGTACACTAAGAAATTATTTTTCTTTGCAACTCCATTTTTTTCTTCGTGATCTTCGTGTCCAATATTTTTTATTTTTTCTCTTAATTTCAATCAAAAATTTTAAATCCTACTTCTTTAAAGTTTTTAATCCGTGTATACAAAATATCCGCGTTCTATTTCTTTCAATTTTAAATTTTAAAGTTTATAGTCATTGTCTTAGAAACAATATTTTTTAAATAACGATCGTGACTTACTATAGAAATACAAGATAGAATTTTTATTTTCCTCTGTATTCAAAAGGTTTCAATATGTTATAATAAAACAGCAATAAGAGCTTGCATATTAATTAAATCTAACTATAAAAACATGTTAAATCGGGGGATCAAAATGACATTAAACAAAATACTTAAAATCGCTTCCTACGCAGGAAAAATGATATTGGAAAATGGCGGTGAAACATATAGAGCTGAAGACATCGTCTCTCGAATTTGCGAAACTCACAATACTTCTGCCGATTGTTTTGCTACCTTAAGTGGTATCATTGTAGCTGTTAGAAAAGATGATGAAACACTTTCGACCGTTATTCGTATAAGATCCAGAACGATAAATTTGGAGAAGGTTCACCAGATAAATGACCTTGCCAGAAATACAGAAGACTATAATTGTGATGAATTTTTAGAACAGCTTACAAATATAGATAAGTCATCGAGATATCGTATCTCCTTCAATCTTTTAGCCCACGCTATAACCGCTGCTTCCTTTGCAGTACTTTTTGGCGGTACTTTAAAAGATTTTTGGGGGACACTTCCCATCGGTGTTGCCGTCTACCTGCTCTCCTATTCATTCAGTAAATATGAATTAAACGGTATCTTTGTAAATACGTTGGGAGGAGCTATCAGTGCTTTTCTTGCCTATTATTTTTACTCTATTGGATTCATAGAAAATACCGATAAGGCTATCATAGGTTCCCTCATGCTATTAGTTCCAGGAATTGCATTGACCAACGGTATCAGAGATATTATTGCAGGAGATTATATGACAGGAATGGCCCGTGGAACAGAAGCCCTCCTCGTAGCCACTTCTTTAGCTGTGGGAACAGGGGCAGCCATCAGTCTCTGTATAGGAGGTCTATTTTAAATGTTTTTACAAATTTTATTCGCTGTTTTTGCCACCTTTGGTTTCGGAATTATCTTTAACATCCGGGGAAAAAATTTGATTTTTTCAGCTATTGTAGGAGGAGTAAGCTGGGGAACCTACTTGTTCTGCGTAGAGTCAGGGACATCTGTAATTTTTGCTTATTTCGCATCATCCATTGTCTTAACCATTTGTTCCGAGATATTAGCCAGACTTTTAAAAACTCCGGTTACTTCAATACTTATCAGCGGACTGATACCACTGGTTCCAGGAAGCGGTATATATTACACCATGTACTATATTCTCGAAAAAAATGTGGAAAACGCTGTTTCTAAAGGTGCTGAAACCTTATTTATCGCAGTGGCACTCTCATTTGGGATAGTGGTCGTTTCATCCCTTGTGAGGATCTTTAAAACCGGACAAAAAAACAGATATTCAAGAAATATGTCACAATAAAGTTAGGAGGGTGACCCATAGGTAGATTTTCTACTTGGGTCAC
>CAZUGM010000110.1:0-7322 GCA_964619915.1 uncultured Fusobacteriaceae bacterium
AAGGTATGCTTCTGTTTCTACAATTCTTCCCCTCATAATATTATTACCTGTCTTCCTGACGAGGATCTTTCCCAAAAGTTCCCTTGCCACTAAATATCCATCCCGGATATAAAAATCTTTATTTAGAACTGTAACGTTTTTCAATTTATTCACTCCTTTTTATTTTTTACTTACTTCATAAAATATTGTTTCCTGTATTTTTTTACTTTAATTTGTTTTGGTTATTAAAATAAAAGGAAGTTTTTGATTTATTTTGAAATATCTATTGATGGGTATTAGTTTGATTATAGACCTTAATTGAATAGTTATTTTAAAGGGGGCTGGAATGATTCAGAGAGAAAAAAATAAAAATCCAAAAGATTCAAAAGTATATCTAGTAGGAAGTGGTATAGCATCGCTAGCAAGTGCAGTGTATTTAGTTAAAGATGCTGGGGTTCCCGGAGAAAATATTCATATATTGGAGCAGGATAACATTTTAGGTGGTGCTCTTGATGGTGCCGGAGATCCAGAGAATGGATTTATCATTCGTGGCGGGAGGATGCACGAGGAGCACTTTGAATGCTATTGGAATCTTTTATCTAATATACCATCCTATGAAGATCCTAATGTTTCTGTTAGAGATGAATCCTTTGAATTTAGTTCTAAATTTATTTCAAATGCAAAAGCCCGCCTCCTTAAAAATGGAGAAAAAATGGATCTCACATCTTTTGGGCTTTCATTAAAAGAAAAGATTGCCTTATTAAAGTTGACGTTTATACCTGAAAAATTAATAGATAATAAAAGGATTGAAGACTGGTTTGAAGAGAAGTTTTTTGAAACCAATTACTGGAAACTCTGGACAACTATGTTTGCGTTTCAAAGATGGAGTAGTTTAGCAGAAATGAGGCGTTATATGAGGCGTTTTATACACCTGGTAGATGGACTACCTAGACTTGGAGGCATAATGCGTACTAAATATAATCAATATGAATCGGATGTTATCCCTCTTAAGCGGTATCTTCGAGAAAAAGGAGTGCAGTTTGAGATGAAGAAACAGGTTGTAGATATCGACTTTAATTTTTCTGCTGACGGAAAAAAAGCTGAGATTTTACATGTTTTAGATAAAGATGGGAAAAAAGCTCAGATTATCTTGAGGGAAAATGATTATGTATTTATAACCAATGGGTCTATAACAGAAAGCACAGATAATGGTTCTTGGACAAAACCTCCGGTCTTAAAAGGAAAATCGACTTCAGGGTCATGGATGCTCTGGGAGAAAATAGCAAAAAAAGATAAAACATTTGGTAACCCGGGAGTTTTTAGTAATAATATTGACCTACAAAAATGGTATTCATTTACTGCCACACTGAAAGATAAAACATTTCATGATTATATGGAAAATTTTTCTGGTAACGTAGATGGGACTGGGGGATTGGTTACTATGACAGATTCTAACTGGCTGATGTCGATTGTGATTGCTCGTCAGCCTCATTTTTCCAATCAACCAGAAGATGTAAAGATTTTCTGGGGATATGGTTTATACCCTGACAAAGAGGGAAATTATATAAAGAAAAAAATGTCTGAGTGTAACGGTGAGGAGATCCTGGAGGAACTATGGTATCATCTTAAAATTCAAGACTTAATGAAACCTGTTGTAGATTCAGGAACAGTTAATTGTATCCCGGTAGCCATGCCGTTTATCGACAGTTTATTCATGCCCCGTGCAAGAGGGGATCGTCCTGAGGTGCTGCCAAAAGGAGCAGTAAACTTTGCTTTTCTAGGGCAGTTTGCGGAACTTCCAAAAGATTGTGTGTTTACAGTTGAATACTCTGTACGATGTGCTCAGACGGCGGTTTACGGACTCTTTGAAACCGGAAAGGAAGTGCTGCCTGTTTATGATTCGATTAATAAACCACAGGTGCTTATAAAAGCTTTGAAAGCAATTAGCAGGTAGGGGGAGCAACTTAAAATAATCCTATCTTTTAGATATTAAAACAAAAAGTCAATGAAAATCCATTGGCTTTTTAATATAAATTGGAGTAAATCTAAAATTTGTATTATAATAGAATGAATAAAAAACAACTCTTATTGGAGGAAAAGATGTATAGAATATTAAAAGGGAAGACGTTGGAAAAATTCAGAGTGAGATTAAAAGAACTGAATCCTGATATTAGGATAGATTCAGACGATAGGGCATTTATAGTCTTATCCGAAGAAAAGATCATAGGGTATGCCGTATTGGGAAAAGATAAAATTTTAAAGGATATATTTATTGAAGAAAGCCGAAGATATAGTTCTTTTGGGACCAGGTTGATAGAATTTATCAAAAATTACCTCTCTGCTAAGGGAGCAGATGAGATCTATTTGGACAGATATTTAGAAAATACTGTATTTTTTAAAAAAGTTGGTTTCAGGGAGTGGTCTGGAAACCTATATAAGATAGATGGTCTTGCAGCCAGGGAAAAAAGAAAAAGAGACGGGGTAAGAAGTACTGTTCTATCTATTGGAATTAATATGTTTTTGGCAGGAATAAAGATATTTTTTGGTATGCTTGGAAAAAGTAAGGCTCTGGTAGCTGACGGATTTCATTCGGTTTCAGATATAGTGGGATCTGTGGTAGTTTTGGTGGGGATATATCTGGGGAACAAACCAGCAGATGAAGAACACCCCTATGGACACGGGAAATTAGAGAGTATAGCAGGGAATATCATCGGTGTGATACTGGTGATCACTGCATATAGTTTGATTGTGGAGAATATACTGGATTATATCAGGGAAACAGAACGTTTTATTCCGGAGAATATAACCTTGGTTATTGTACTTATCTCCATAGCTGTAAAGTACGTATTGTATAGATATAAATATAATATAGGGGTGAGGATAAAAAATGATGCTGTCTTAGCCGATGCCAGGGAGCATAAGAGTGATGTACTGTCCTCTGTAGGAGTTTTGGTAGGGATATTGCTATCGATCTATGTAAATCCAATATTTGATCTTCTGCTCAGTATAGTTGTAGGGCTGATCATCGGTAAGGAGGGACTGCATATAATTTTTCAGACTTCTAATAATTTGATGGATATACAGGACAGAAAATTAATTGAAGAGGTAGATAGATATGTAAATTCATTTGGATACATAGAAAATGCCCATGACATAAGGATGAAAACATCGGGAAATATGGTATATCTTTCATTGCATATCAGGTTAGACGGGAAGATGACTATCCATGAGGGACACGAACTATCCGATGATATAAAATACTCCATCTTAAATAAATTTGAGGATGTAGGAGATGTAACGATCCATATGGATTGCACCATATAAAGTTTTTATTAAAATGACCCGATTTAAGGTCTGTTTTACGATAAATTGAAATAGAAAAAGAGATATGATATACTTTAAAGGAGTGTAAAAAAGAGTGTAGGGTGTGAGTATGAGTATATTAAACGGATTGAATGACGAACAGAGAAAAGCAGCAGAAAAAATAGACGGACCACTACTGATCTTAGCAGGAGCAGGAAGCGGGAAGACAAGAACGGTTACATATAGAATAGCCCATATGGTGCTGGAAAAGGGGATCAGTCCATATAAAATCCTGGCTGTAACATTTACAAATAAGGCAGCTAAAGAGATGAGAGAACGGGTAGAAAGTTTAATCGGCTTAGACGCTAAAAAAGTTATGGTATCTACATTTCATTCATTTGGAGTCAGACTGCTCAGGGTATATGCTACAAAATTAGGTTATGATGCTAATTTTAATATCTATGATGCAGATGATCAGAAAAAACTAGTAGGGAGACTGATGAAGGAACTGGTAGTAACAAATAAGCAGTTAACACCAGCATCAGTGGTTTCTAAGATATCCAAATATAAGGAAGACGGAGATGAACCGTCAGACGTATCTAAAGATGTTTATAATGCCGATACAAGAGTTATAGCAGCTGTATATGAAAAATATGCAGAGGAACTTATAAAAAATAATGCTATGGACTTTGCCGATCTACTTATAAATACCAATAAATTATTGGATGATCCTGAAGTCTTGGAGAAGATACAGGGCAGATATGAATATGTAATGGTAGACGAGTACCAGGATACCAATAATATTCAGTATCAGATAATAACGAAGATAGCCAAAAAACATAAAAATATATGTGTTGTTGGAGATGAAGATCAGAGTATATATGGATTCAGAGGAGCCAACATAAGAAACATACTGGATTTCGAGAAGGAATATAAGGATGCCATGGTAGTAAAGTTGGAGCAGAATTATAGATCCACTCAGAATATATTGGGAGCTGCAAACAGTATTATTAAATTAAATACAACTTCCAGGGGTAAAAATCTCTGGACTGAGAAGGAAAAAGGACATTTAATTGAGATATTTTCTGCATCAGATGGAAGAGCAGAGGCAGATTATATATTACAGGAGATTATAAAGGGTAAAAATAACGGTAGATCATATAAGGATTATACTGTTCTATACAGAACCAATGCACAGTCAAGGGTGTTTGAGGAAGCTTTTTTAAGACATAGGATCAGCTATAAAATATTTGGCGGAATGCAGTTCTACCAGAGGGTGGAAGTAAAGGATATCCTTTCATATATGAGAGTAATAAATAATCCCAAAGACACCGTTAGTTTATTCAGAATAATAAATGTTCCTAAAAGGAAAATAGGAGCAAAGACCATTGAAAAAATACAAAATTTTGCCGATGAAAATGAAATAATATTCTTTGAAGCCATGGGCAGAATAGAGGAAACCAAACTTGGATCAGCTATAAAAGTAACTGTACTTAGATTGTATGAGATGTTAAAAAATATAATGGAAGAAAGCCAGTTTTTAACAGCCTCGGAGATATATGATATGATCTTAGAGGGAACTAATTATATGAACTATTTAACTACCTACGATGAAAAATTTGAAGCCAGAATGGATAACGTAAGGGAACTTCGAACTTCCATACAGGAGATGGAAGATTCTGAACAATATGAAGGGTTCATAAGTGTAGGAGAGTTTTTAGAGCAGACTGCACTGGTAGCAGCTACAGATGACTTGGAGGAAGATACAGACTATGTAAAACTGATGACAATTCATAACTCCAAGGGGTTGGAATTTCCAATAGTTTTTCTGGTAGGGATGGAGGATGAGTTGTTCCCGAGTTCTAAAGCTGATTTTTCTGATGATGATTTAGAGGAAGAGAGAAGGCTCTGCTATGTAGCCATAACCCGTGCGGAGGAAAAACTGCATATCTCCCATGCATCTGAAAGGATGGTCTATGGAAGGATCTCATATATGAGGGACCCGTCCAGGTTTTTAAAGGAGATAGATGACAGATATGTGGACTATATAAATAAAGCAAAGGTTGCTCCTAAAAAGAAGGAAAGTAAGTTGGGGGGATTAAATTTAATCACAAAAGCAGACTTTAAGGTGGATGAAAAATCACCGTTTAAAATTGGTGAAAGGGTAACCCATAAGAAGTTTGGTACTGGGATTATAAAGGACGTAGAAGCAGGAAAAAGACTTGTAATTAGATTTAGAGATGGGGATAAAAAACTGCCATTGATTCTAGCTGAAAAGTTTTTAGTAAAAGAATAAAAAAGTTACAACGAAAAATGCTCCAGGGAGAGAAAATATGAGAAGAAAAACCATTGCGAAAGAGACAACCTATGAAGGAATAGGTCTTCATAAGGGGGAACCTATAAAGATAAAGTTAATACCGGTTACAGAAAAAACCGGGATTATATTTAAAAGGGTAGATCTGAAAGAGGGAGAAAATGAGGTAATAATGGATCTAGAAAACACCTTTGATCTGACCCGTGGAACAAATTTAAAAAATAAATATGATGCTAAAATCCATACTATCGAACATTTCTTATCGGCCTTAGCCATATTTGAAATAACAGACCTGATGGTAGAGATTGATGGTAATGAACTTCCCATTGGAGATGGAAGTGCCAAAATATTCGGGGAACTGCTAAAGGAGACAGGAACTTGTGATTTAGATTCAGAGATAGAGGAGCTGGTAATAACTGAGCCCGTATATCTGACTAAGGGTGACAAGCATGTTGTAGCATTACCCTACGACGGATTTAAGATAACCTATACAATAAAATTTGATCATACATTTTTAAAGACACAGATGTTGGAGATCGATCTCAATCAAGAAAATTATTTGAAGGAGATAGCACCAGCTAGAACCTTTGGATTTGACTATGAGGTAGAGTATCTTCGAAAAAATAACCTGGCTCTAGGGGGAACTTTAGAGAACGCCATAGTAATCAATAAAGATGGTGTGGATAACCCTGGTGGTCTTAGGTTTGAGGATGAATTTGTAAGACATAAAATTTTGGACATAATAGGTGATTTGAAAGTGATAAATAGACCTATAAAGGGTCATATAATTGCTGTAAAAGCAGGACATGCACTGGATATAGAATTTGCAAAATTATTAACTAAATAACTAATTAAAAATAAATAGGAGTGATTAAAAAATGATGAATATAGCTGAGATAAAAAAGAGAATACCACATAGATACCCGTTTTTATTGGTAGATAGAGTTACAAAAATTGAAGAAACTACTTTGGAAGCTTACAAAAACGTAACTGTAAATGAGGAGTTTTTTAACGGACATTTCCCTGATTTCCCAATCATGCCAGGAGTATTAATAGTAGAAGGAATGGCTCAAGCACTTGGATTATTAGTAAATGCAGATGATGAACCTATTACACCTCTTTTTGCTTCAATTGAAAGTGCAAAGTTTAAAAAACCTGTAGTACCTGGAGACAGATTAGTATATGAAGTGGAAGTTGTAAAAGCTAAAAGATCTATAGTAAAGGGTAGAGGAGTAGCAAAAGTAGATGGAGAGGTAGTAGCCACAGCAGATCTAATGTTTGCTATTATGAAAAAGTAGGGAGGAAATTCATGGCTGACATACATAAAACCGCAATCATTGAGGAGGGAGCTGTACTTGGTAAAGGCGTAAAAGTAGGTCCCTACAGTATCATTGGTAGCGAAGTAGTAATAGGGGATAACACCATAATCGAATCCCATGTCGTGATAGACGGAATTACTATAATAGGTAAGAATAATAAGATCTACTCATATGCTTCCATAGGAAAGGAGTCACAGGACCTTAAATACAAGGGGGAGCCTACTAAGACCATAATAGGCGACAACAACAAAATAAGGGAATTTGTAACTATCCATAGGGGAACAGATGATAAGTGGGAAACGGTAATAGGCAGCAATAATCTGCTTATGGTATATGTGCATGTAGCCCATGATGTAATCATAGGAGATAACTGTATTTTGGCTAACAATGTAACTTTGGCAGGGCAT
>CAZUGM010000111.1:0-2248 GCA_964619915.1 uncultured Fusobacteriaceae bacterium
TTGAGCATCCGGATGAAAGTATCCCGGGGCGACCCACTTGAAACAGCGAGGAACCGTTTTTGTCTTTAAACTGTAAAAAAAATCACCTATTTCTTTTCTAGCCCTTATAAAATATAGATTTTCTTTATAACAAATATTGACTTTACTTTTACTACATCTTACAAAAAACAAAAACTCTTTTTGGTTACTTTTATAAAAAACTTATTTAAAATTATCTTGACAAAATATAACTTATATATTAGAATAATAAACTGAAATGACAATAATTTTTTTAAAGTAGCAGGAGGTGTAAATCAAAATGAGTAAAAGAACTTTTCAACCAAATAAAAGAAAAAGAAAAAAAGAACACGGATTCAGAAAAAGAATGAAAACTAAAGCAGGAAGATCTGTTTTAAAGAGAAGAAGAGCTAAAGGTAGAACGAAATTATCAGCATAAAACCCGGTGTTCATATCACCGGGTTTTTAAAAATATTTTAAGGAGATTTTATGTTGAAGTTAAAAACAAAATCTGAATTCTTAAAAGTATATAACCAAGGAGAAAAACACTTTGGTTATTTTCAGTTAATCTATTTCAAAAAGAATAATTTACAAGAAAATAGATTAGGAGTAGTAGCTAGTAAAAAAACTGGCAATGCTGTTTGTCGGAATAAGTTAAAAAGACTTTTTAGAGAAAATTTTAGAAAACAAAATAAAAATTTAAAACAAGGGTATGATATAATTTTTATAGCTAAAAAAAATGCAGGAGAACAATTTAAGACTCTGAGTTTATCCATGATTGAAAAAGATAGTAGAAAAATATTTAAAAGAGCTAAAATATTTATATGAAATACCTTTTAATATTTTTTGTAAAATTATATCAGTGGTTCATTTCACCAGTCTTAAAAAAAAATTGTAGATTTGAACCAACTTGTTCAAGCTACATGATTTTAGCGATAAAAAAATATGGAAGTATCAAAGGTGTATATCTAGGTCTTAAAAGATTATCAAAATGTCATCCTTTCTGTAAGGGTGGTTACGACCCAGTACCTTAAATTATGAGGAGGAACAAAGTTGATCGGAGCTGTATACGGAGCACTTCAGGGAGTTTTAGAAAGTGCAATAGAAGTAATGTATAATATTTTTGGAAATTATGGATTAGCTATAATTGGTATAACTATTTTAATTAAATTAGTTTTACTGCCACTTACGTTAAAACAGGATAAATCTATGGGTGCTATGAAAAAACTGCAGCCAGAATTAGAAGCACTTAAAGAAAAATACAAAAACGATCCACAAACATTAAATCAGAAAACAATTGAACTATATAAAATACATAAGGTAAACCCAGCAAGTGGTTGTTTGCCAATATTGTTACAAATGCCAATATTATTTGCACTTTTCGGAGTTTTAAGAAAAACAGGAGCAGATGGAGGAGTTATAGCAGATGGAGCTAAATTTCTTTGGTTAACTCTGTCTAAACCGGATCCATTTTACTTATTACCATTATTAAATGGTGCTGTATCTTATTTCCAACAAAAATTAATGAGTGCAAGTCAAGGATCTGCAAATCCGCAAATGAAAATGATGACTTACATGTTTCCTGTAATGATGATATTTATCTCATACAAGATGCCAGCAGGATTACAGCTGTACTGGTTTGTATCTAGTTTGGCTTCGGTAGCACAACAATATTATATAATGAGTAGAAGGGATGAGGCGTAAAATGAACTTAACTTATCAAATTAAAGCTAAATCAAAGGACGAAGCTATAATCAAAGCTGTAAAAAACCATAATATTGATAAGAATAAAATCGTAGAAGTTATTGAAATATCAAAAGCAACTTCATTTTTTGGTTTCTTTAAAAAAGATGGAGAATACGAGATTCAAATGGAAAAAACAGTTGAGGTAGTAGAGACTAAGATAGAAGATGTAGTAGTAGAAAGAGCCAATGAATTATTAAACAATATGGGATTAGTTTTAGACGTAGATGTTTTAGAAGCTAGAGACCACTATGTTTTAATTAATTTATCTGGTGAAGATAATGGAATAATCATAGGAAAAAAAGGTAAAACTTTAAATAGTTTTGAATACCTTTTAAATTCTTTATGCAAAAGTGTAAAGGTAGAAGTGGATGTAGAAGGATTTAAAGCTAAAAGAGCAGAAACTCTTAGAGATTTGGCTAGAAAAATGGCTGAAAAAGCATTAAATACAGATAAAATAGTAAAATTAAATCCAATGCCACCAAGAGAAAGAAAGATAATTCATGAG
>CAZUGM010000111.1:2259-7313 GCA_964619915.1 uncultured Fusobacteriaceae bacterium
AAATATAAGGGACTTGATACTTTTAGTGAAGGAAGAGATCCTAAGAGATATATTGTGATTAAAAGAAAAAGAATGGGGTAAAACTATGTTTGATACAATAGCGGCAATATCTACTCCTAGAGGAGAAGGTGGAATAGGAATTGTTAGAATGTCTGGAGCAGACTCTATAAACATTCTTTCAAAAATATTTAGACCGATATCTAACAAAAAAGTAGAAAAATTAAAGAATTTTACTATTAATTATGGACATCTGTATTCAGGTGAAGAATTAGTAGATGAAGTAATGGTCAGCATAATGAAGGGTCCTAAAACTTATACCAAGGAAGATATAGTAGAGATAAACTGTCACGGTGGTTATCTTATGACTCAAAAAGTATTGGAATTAGTTTTATCTAATGGAGCTAGAATTGCTGAGCAGGGTGAATTTACAAGAAGAGCTTTTATGAATGGAAGATTGGATCTTACCCAGGCAGAAGCTATAATTGATTTAATTCACGGTAAAACAGAAAAAAGTTTATCTCTTTCGTTGGATCAATTGAGAGGAGATTTAAAAGATCAGATATTACATCTAAAGAAACTACTTTTAGATGTAGTTGCTCATATAAATGTGGTTTTAGATTATCCTGAAGAGGGGATCGACGATCCATTACCAGAAGGTTTAGTGGATAATTTAAAGGAAGTTTTAGACACTTCAGATAGATTATCAGCCTCTTACACTCAGGGAAAGATGATTAAAGAGGGAGTAAAGACAGCAATAGTTGGAAAACCTAATGTAGGAAAATCCAGCTTGTTGAACTCTTTATTGAAAGAAGAAAGAGCAATAGTAACTCATATTCCTGGAACAACAAGGGATGTAATAGAGGAAATTGTAAATATAAAGGGAATACCACTTATTCTGGCTGATACGGCAGGAATTAGAAATACAGATGATGTTATCGAGAGTATCGGAGTGGAAAAATCTGAGAAGTTATTAAATGATTCAGATTTAATTTTATTTGTTGTGGATGGTTCTAGAGAACTCAGTGAAGAGGATCTTAGAGTGCACAACAGTATCCATGCAGAAAAAGTTGTGGGGATATTGAATAAGATAGATATGGAACAAAAAATAGACCTATCTAAATTAGATAAAGTAGGCAGATGGATTGAAATTTCAGCTAAAGAAAATATCGGTATAGCAAATATGGAAGAAGAGATATATTCTTACATTGTATCGGGTAAGGTTGAAGATTCATCACAAACTTTAGTTATAACTAATATCAGACACAGATCTGCTTTAGTTAAAACAAAGGAAGCTATAGAAAATATATTTGAAACAATAAATATGGGATTACCAATGGATCTGATAGCCGTAGATTTAAAGGAAGCTTTAGATGCATTATCAGAAGTAACTGGAGAGATCTCATCGGAAGATGTTTTAGATCATATATTTAGTAATTTTTGTGTAGGAAAATAAATTATAAAAAAAATATGAAATACTGCAGATATTTCTGCAGTATTTTTTTTCTTTTAATACATAGTATTTTGATTATGATGGAGTTTAAAAAGAATGTATACAAACAAAAATAAAGTTTAAAAAAGGAGAACTTATGAATTATGATGTAATCGTTGTAGGTGGAGGACACGCCGGATGTGAAGCTGCACTAGCCTCAGCAAGATCAGGATTAAAAACAGCTCTATTTACAATATATTTAGACACTATAGCTATGATGTCGTGTAACCCTTCTATAGGAGGACCAGGAAAAAGTCATATAGTTGCAGAAGTAGATATGCTTGGTGGAGAGATCGGGAAACATACAGATAAATATAATTTACAATTAAAACATTTAAATACCAGTAAGGGACCTGCAGCCAGGATTACCCGTGGACAGGCGGATAAATATTGGTACAGAGTAAAAATGAAAGAGATGATAGAAAATACTCCTAATTTAGATAGTATCCAAGGAACAATAGAGGACATTATTATTGAGGATGGACAAATAAAAGGAGTTATTTCCGACCTGGGAATTGAATATAAAGCAAATTCGGTAATATTGGCTACCGGAACTTTCTTAAAGGGTAGAATAGTAATCGGAGATGTAAAGTATCCTGCAGGCAGGATAGGTGAGAAATCTGCTGAAAAATTATCAGATGCACTTGTTAAAAACGGAATAATATTGGACAGGTATCAAACAGCTACACCTCCAAGGTTGGATATGAGAACTGTAGACTTCAGTAAGATGAAGGAACTGCATGGAGAAGATCATCCAAAATATTTTTCATTATTTACTGAGAAGGAAAAAAATAATAATGCACCTACATGGCTGACATACACAACTCCTGAAACTGTTAAAGTAGCTCAAGACCTATTGGAGTATTCACCGATAGTGAGCGGGATAATAGAAACTCATGGACCGAGACATTGTCCATCACTTGACAGGAAAGTACTGAACTTTCCTGAAAAAACAAACCATCAAATTTTCTTGGAGTTGGAATCAAAAGAAACTAATGAACTCTATGTAAATGGTCTGACAACAGCTATGCCGCCATTTGCTCAGGAAAAGATGATGAGAACTATAGCGGGATTAGAAAATGCGAAAATAATGAGATATGGCTACGCTGTAGAGTATGATTATGCACCATCTTATCAATTATATCCTAGTTTAGAGAGTAAAAAAATAAAAAATCTTTATTTTGCAGGACAGATAAATGGAACTTCCGGGTATGAGGAAGCCGCGGCTCAAGGATTTTTAGCAGGGGTAAATGCCAGCAGAAAGGTACTGGGGAAAGAACCTGTTATAATAGATAGAACAGAGGGATACCTGGGGGTATTAATCGATGATATAATCCATAAAAAAACTCCGGAACCATATAGAGTATTACCGTCTAGAGCAGAATACAGACTAACTCTTAGATTTGACAATGCATTTATGAGACTATTAGATAAAGCTAAAGAGATAGGTATTGTTTCTGAAGATAAAATTAAATTTTTAGAGGACGCCAGAGAGATGGTGAAATATGAAGTTGAAAGGATAAATCAAATAAGTATCTCTATGAAACAGGCAAACGAGGTTTTAGAAAGTGTAAATGCTAAGGACAGATTTGGTAAAGGAGTGAAATTATCTGAATTATTAAAACAAAAAGAAGTTACCTACGATTCTTTAGGATTAATTATAGATGTTAAGGAGCTGCCTACATTTGTTAAAAATCAGATTGAAACTATAGTTAAATATAATGCATTTATTGAGAGAGAAAGAACACAAATAGAAAAATTTAGAAAATTAGAGAGTATGAAAATACCGGAAGGATTTAAATTTGAAACTATAGCAGGATTATCTAATATAGCCAGAGACGGATTAGAGCAGATAAAGCCGCTGTCTATCGGAGAAGCTACAAGGATAAGTGGAGTAACTGGAAATGATATAGCTATACTTATTACAAATTTAGAGAATTTAAAATAATATTTTATATTAAGCATTATCTATCAACAAATATGTATATAGACAAAAATAAAGTTGAATTATATATATTTATATTTACTTAAAAATATTTTGTATGATATAATTTATCCAGGAGATGAAGCTCTCCTTAGATTTAGGATCTAAAACTACTTGAAAAAAGTTAATGGCTTCTACATCGATACAATTTTTGTATTGGTGTAGAAGTTTTTTTATTATATATTTTTAGGAGGAAAGTTATGTTGAATATTTTGGTATCGTTTTTAATTTTATTTGTAGGCGGGGTAGTGGTTGGAAAGTTAGTTGAAAAAATATATCTGCCGAAATTAATAGGAATGATTGCATTTGGTTGTTTAGCCAATGTATATCTAAAAATAATAGATCCTGCAGCTTTAGAATTAGGAGGAGTTTTAAAAAACCTGGCTTTGGTAATTGTATTATTAATAGCGGGCTTAGGGATTAGAAAAAAACAAATAAAAAAAGTGGGCAGACCGGCAGTATTACTCAGTTTGATACCTGTATCGGTAGAGGGGCTGGCGGTTATGTTTTTATCTGTAAAAATATTGGGATTTCCAACGATACAAGCAGGAATATTGGGGTTTATAATAGCGGCAGTGAGTCCGGCAGTATTAGTTCCTGCCATGGTGGATCTGATAAAGAGAGGTTTGGGAGAAAAAAAAGCTATACCCCAAATGCTCCTCACAGGAGCTTCGGCAGACGATAGTGTAGCCATAGCTATGTTTACCTCTTTCATGGGGATGTATTTAGGTACTAGTGGCGGGATATTAAAAAATTTAATAACTATACCAATTTCTACAGCAGTGGGAATAGTTGTCGGAATTATAGTGGCTGTAATAGCGGGAGAAATATCTAAAAAAATAAAATCTGAGATCTTCCAGACTATATTGGTAGGAGGGATGGCAGTAGGAATGAGGATAATTGAAACTACATACCATCTAAGATACTTTAATTCCCTTTTGGGAATAATGGTAATAGGTTATGTAATAACTAACTATTATAAATGGCTAGGAAATAATATAATGGACGGATTGGGAAAAGCCTGGTCTGTTGGAGCAGTATTTTTGTTTACCTTAGTAGGAACAGCTATAGATCCTTCACTTGTTGGAAATATATTCTATATAGGTAGTATGATAGTTTTTATATCCCTTATAGTAAGATCAATTGGTGTTTTAATAGCTCTGATCGGTACAGATTTAAATCTGAAAGAGAGGGTGTTCTGTGTGATAGCTTATTTGCCTAAAGCAACGGTTCAATCAGCTAAAGCTGGTATACCACTTCAAATGGGTGTAGTAGGAGGAGAGTTGATACAGGCCATGGCAATATTGAGTGTAATTATAACAGCACCGGTAGGAGCTATAGGAATAAGACTCAGTGCAGATAAACTATTGGAAAAATAAATTGATTAATAAAAAAAAATTATAATTTTTCAATTAAATAACACAATTGATATATCGACTATAAAGCAGCAAAATCAAGGATAGTTGAGGACGAAAAAATAAAAAAATAAAAAAATAAAAAAATACAATAAAAAAACAAAAAAATCCTTGACGAAAAGTTGTAAACGCGGTATACTTCTTCTTGTCCGCGAGGGAAAGCGAA
>CAZUGM010000112.1:0-7298 GCA_964619915.1 uncultured Fusobacteriaceae bacterium
GGATAGATTATGGGATGAAGAGAAACAGAAATTACCTTAAAAAATATTTAATTTGGAGAGGGAGAAAAAATATAGTATAAAATATTATGGAATAGTACCTTTTTTTGTAAAGGTATGGAAATTAGGAGGAACGATGCGTTTAGATAAATTTTTTAAGGTCTCTAGAATAATAAAGAGGAGACCTGTAGCAAAGACAGTACTGGATAACAAGAAGGTAAAATTAAATGGAAAAACAGCCAAAGCGGGGACTACAGTAAGTGTAGGAGATATAATTGAGCTGGAATATTTTAGTAAGTATATGAAGGTTGAAGTTTTAGAAGTACCCAGTGGAAATACTAAAAAAGATGAAGCTGGGGAATTGTTTAAGATATTGGACGTAAAGGAGATAGAGATAGCGGAATAGTTATTACTTTTTTTTATGAAAGAATCAGCCTGTAAGATCTAGAAAAGACAGTTTATTATTGAACATATACATAAAGGAGTACCAGTGATTGTTGAGTTAAAATCAAATGCTAAGATAAACTTAGGATTGAATATAGTTGGAAAAGCAGAAAATGGATATCATCTTTTAGATATGGTTATGGTTCCCATATCCCTTTCAGATGAATTATCTATAAATTTTAAAGAAGTAGAAGGAAATTTAAAAATAGATACGAATATAAAAGAAATTCCTGTTGGAAAGGACAATATAATATCTAAAATTTATGAGGAGTTCTACCACGAAACAGGATTAGATAAACAGATGATAGAGGTATATCTGAAAAAGAATATCCCGTCTCAGGCCGGTCTTGGAGGAGGAAGTTCTAACGGTGCATTTTTCTTTAATGCACTGAATGAATATTATGGAAATCCCATAAACTTTCAAAGGGCAGTGGAGATAACCAAGGGAATTGGTGCAGATATCCCGTTTTTTCTTTTAAATAAACCCAGCAGGATAGAGGGAATAGGAGAAAATTTAGAAGTAATAGAAAATAATATAAAAGATAAAATAATTTTGATAAAACCAGATTTTGGTGTAAGCACTGTGGTAGCATATAAAAATTATGCTAAATTAGAAAATAAAAAAGATGCTGATATAGATAAGATTATAGATGGGATGAGATCTGGTAATTTAGATGACATAGAAAATTATCTGGAAAATCATTTGGAACAGGGATTGTTATTAGAAGATAAAAATATAATCGAGTTTAGAAAAAAATTAGAAAAGTTAGGAAAGGATCAGGGTATAAAGTTTCATATGTCTGGTAGTGGTAGTTGTTATTATACTTTTGCAGGAAAAGATAATATAGATCGAATTTATAACAAAATAAAAACAACAATGGAGGGCTGCAAAGTTGAAATATGTAGTTTTCTTTGAATAAACTAAAAAGGAGAGTACTAAAGATGAATATTACAGATGTAAGACTGAGAACGGTAAAAAATGAAAATGAATTAAAGTTAAAGGCTTATGCAGACATCACATTGGATGGCAGTTTTGTTATTCACGGGTTAAAGGTTATCGATGGTCAAAAAGGAATGTTTGTGGCTATGCCATCTAGAAAGATGCCCAATGGTGAGTTTAAGGATATAGCTCATCCTATTACACCAGATTTAAGAAGAATTTTAACAGAGATCGTTATAAAAAAATACAATGAAACTATTGAAGAGATACAGCATAAAGAGGAAACAAATCCTGTAGAGGATTAGAAAAATAAATAAAAAAATGCCGAAATTTCTCGGCATTTTTTTATTTATTTTGGATTAAAACTCAGATTATCTAACCTGTCCATCTCCTCTAACTATATATTTAACAGAAGTAAGTTCTTTGATTCCCATAGGTCCCCGTGCATGGAGTTTTTGAGTACTGATACCAATCTCTCCTCCAAATCCAAAAGCTCCTCCATCGGTAAATCTGGTAGAAGCATTGACGTAAACTGCTGCGGAATCCACTTCCCTCAAAAATTTCTGAGTATTCTTATAATTTTCACTGATGATTGCTTCTGAATGTTTTGTAGAGTAGGTATCTATATGTTTTATAGCTTCATCTATAGAATCTACAGTTTTGATAGATAAAATAAGATCTAAATATTCGGTATCCCAATCACTATCAGTTGTAGGAATAGCATTGGCCAGGTATTTTATAGATCTTTCATCGGCCCGAATCTCTACTCCTAAATCTCCTAATTTTTCTCCTAAGCTGGGCAGTAGTTTAGAGATGCTGTCACTGTGAACCAGGAGAGTTTCCATGGCATTGCAGACTCCAGGTCTGGAAGTTTTGGCATTGACAATGATATCTATAGCCATCTTCAAATCTGCACTGTGATCGACATAGGTATGACACAGACCTGCACCTGTTTCTATAACAGGAACACTGGCTCCTGCAAGGATGGCTTTTTTTAATCCCTTACCACCCCGGGGAATGATAACATCGACAAGATTATTCATAGTAATCAATTCATTTACACAATTTCTATCGGTATTTTCAATTAATTGAACAGCACCGTCAGGGAGGCCAATTTTTTTACCTGCTTCAGTAATTACCTTAGCCAGGGCCATATTTGAACAGAGAGCATCTGATCCCCCCCTTAAGATAATTGCATTTCCGGATTTTAAACTGAGGACAGCTGCATCTACAGTAACATTTGGACGGGATTCAAAGATCATCCCAATAACTCCTAAAGGAACACGAATCTGTGATATTTCCATCCCGTTTTCATGTCTGAATCCACTCAAAGTCTCACCTATAGGGTCATCTAAACCTATGATTGTTCTAATCCCCTGGGCCATCCCACAAATTCTTTCCTCAGTGAGGGTTAATCTGTCGATAAAAGCAGATGTAAGTCCGTTTTCTCTGCCTTTAATCAGATCTTTTTCATTTTCCGATCTTATAAATTCCATATTATTTAAAAGTTCCTTGGCCATCTCTTCCAATATATTATTTTTAGTAATAGTATCCATCTGAAGTAATTTTTTAGAAGCTTTTTTAGCTAAGACACCCATATCATTCATATATTTTTTCATAATTCTATATCTCCTCTATTAAAAAATAAACATGTTATCCATATGTATAACTTCATCATAATCTTTGTGTCCTAAAATATGGTTGATATCTGAAGAATTTTTTCCTTTGATAAGATCTACCTCAACCTGACTATAGTTAGAGATTCCAACGGCAACCTCATTTTGATCGTTGTCACAGATAGAGACAACTTCTCCCCTATGGAAATCTCCTTCACATCTTACAATTCCAATAGAAAGGAGGCTGTGATGGCTTTTTAAGGCAGTTATGGCTCCATCATCTATAAAGATCTTTCCTGTTTTAGTGGTTCCATAGGTGATCCAGTGCTTACGAGCCTTTAATTTTACCTTGGTCTCTAAAAATAATGTTCCGATCTCCTTACCATCCATGACATCTCCTATAATAGAAGGATCAAATCCTTTGGCTATGATCATAGGAATTCCGGCAGAGGTAACTATCTCACCGGCACTTATTTTGGTAGCCATACCTCCAGTTCCGAACTTACTTCCAGCTCCGGTAGCGATAGCTTTGATATTGTCATCTATTTTTTTTACTGTATTGATAAGGGTGGCTTTGGGATCGGTCTTGGGATTACCTGTATATAGACCGTCTATATCAGATAGGATAAGCAACAGATCTGCATCTATCAGAGTAGATGTAAAAGCTGAGAGAGTATCGTTATCTCCTACTTTTATCTCATCTACAACTACCGAATCATTTTCATTTATGACCGGAATTATTCCCATGGAAATCAATCTCAGACAAGAATTTCGTGCATTTAAATATCTTCCACGATTGGATATATCTCCCTTGGTCAAAAGCAGCTGTCCTATCTGCTTTCCATATTCAGAGAATAATTTCTGATATAGATGGATAAGGGCAACCTGTCCTACAGATGCAACAGCCTGTTTATCCGGCAGAGTCTTAGGTCTTTCTTTTAATCCTAAACTACCCATCCCGGCTCCGATAGCTCCCGAGGTAACCAGTATAACTTCATATCCTTTGTTATGAAGGTTAGCCAGTTCCCGGACCAATTTATCTATTCTAGATAGATTTAATAATCCATTTTCAAATGTAAGGCTAGATGTTCCTACCTTTACAACCAATCGTTTCGTGTCTTTTAAATAATCTTTTCGAGTCATAAAATACCACCTTCCAAATTGTAATTTTCTTTACAGTATATCACAGTTTTAAATATTCGTTAAAAGTAAAAAAAAATCAAAAAATAACCCAGTTATTTTTCGATTTATTAATTTAATCCATACATGATCTGTATAAGTTTTTAGAGTTGTAAAAAATGAAAAATTCGGTAGTATATCGAGGAACATTTAATTTTTAAAGAGATCATATCCCTTTGAAAATTCTATAAATTTTTCTATCAATCTGGAAAATTCCTTGTCCCTATGGTAAAGAAGTTTTAGTTGTCTCTTTATTTCCAAGTCTTTTATTCGGCTCACGGTTATCACCTTTCTTTTCTCCTCCTCTCCTATAGTTAACTTTGAAACACAGGCTACTCCCAGATCTTTTATCACTGCTCTTTTTATTGCTTCAGTTCCTCCGAATACAAAGACATTTTTATCTCTGACTCCCATGGCATCTTCATAAGTTGTTCTGCTTCCGCTCCCTTTTTCCCTGAGGATAAAAGTTTCTTCTTCCAATTTTTTACGGTCTATGACCTTTTTCCATTTTTTATTGGGAGATGATATTATTATAAGTTCATCCTCCCAAAGGTCCATGGTTTCTAACTCATCTGCCACAACCTTTCCTTCTACTAATCCTAGATCTATATTATTTTTTAATAAATTTTCTGATATTTCCTGGGTATTTGTAATATATAGTTCTATATCAACTTTAGGATATTCTTTTTTGAAGTCGGCTATTATATCAGGCAAGAGATATGTTCCTATAGTTGTACTGGCCCCTAGCCTAAGATTTCCAACCTTTACTTCCCTCATATCTTCCATCAATTTTTGTGATTCTTTATATAAATTTAACATTCTCAATGCATATTTTTGAAAGACCCTTCCCTCTTCTGTTATATAAAGTTTTCTTCCCAGCCTCTGAAATAATTTAACTTTCATCTCTTCTTCTAATTCTTTTATAACCTGACTTATGGAAGGCTGGCTTATATAAAGGACTTTAGCTGCCTCTGTCATATTAAGCATCTCAGATACGGTGTAATAGATCTCCAATTTTCTTATAGTCATAATCGTTCCTCCTTATACTAGCTTTATACCTATCCTTCCTTGGTTTGTCAAGGGAAAGAATGGTTTTGTTTTGCAACTTTTGAGTTTTATTTTACACTTTGAATGGAATTGCGAACTAAAAAAACATATGCTATACTCAAAGTACAGACTAAAGTTAATTGGATGGAGGAAAAAGATGAAAAAAATATTATTAATATTTATAGCTGTGACCTCTATTACTTTTAGTTCACAGATGTATGGAGATATATCCAATGAACATTGGGCATACAGAGCTATTGAAAATCTATACATAAATGGAATTTTACCTAAAGATTCTACAAGTTTTGATGGCGATAAAAATATCAATAAATATGATCTGGTTTACTATCTGTCTAAAACTCTTAATAAGATAGATGAAACTAAAGCCAGTCAGTCGGATCTATTGATATTAGAACATCTGGTCTATGATTTTTCCAATGAATTGAACAAGATGGGATTCAATACAGACTTATATATAAAGAAGATAAAAGCCAATGAAGACAATATAGAATTGTTAAACCAAAGGGTTCTAAGCAATGAACTTGAGATTGAAAAATTAAAGTTGGAATTGGAAAAGATGAAATAATAGATATATTGTTTATTTTAAATTAAGTAATTATAGGAGGACAAAAGATGAAAAAATTATCATTTGATTTTTCTAATAATGACCAGTTTTTTGGTGGTCACGAATTAGAATTTATGAATACTCATATTGAGACAGCTGAAAAAGCGTTGATGGAAGGTACAGGAGCAGGTAACGATTTCTTAGGATGGGTAAATTTACCATCAGATTACGACAAAGCAGAATTTAAAAGAATAAAGGAAGCTGCTGAAAGAATAAAAAAACAATCGGAAGTTCTAATTGTCGTTGGAATAGGTGGATCTTATTTAGGAGCTAAATCTGCAATAGAATTCTTAACACATACATTCTATAATGAACTACCTGCAGAAAAAAGAGATACTCCAGAGATATATTTTGCAGGAACAAATATTTCAGGAACTTATTTAAAGCATCTAATTGAATTGATCGGAGACAGAGATTTCTCAGTAAATGTAATCTCAAAATCAGGTACAACTACTGAACCGGCAATAGCATTTAGAGTATTAAAGAAATTACTTATAGAAAAATATGGAAAAGATGAAGCTAAAAACAGAATCTATGCTACAACAGATGCAGAAAGAGGAGCATTAAAAAAATTAGCTACTGGGGAGGGGTATGAAACATTTGTAGTCCCTGACAATGTAGGGGGAAGATTCTCTGTATTAACAGCAGTAGGACTTTTACCTATAGCAGCGGCAGGAATAGATATAGATGCACTTATGGCAGGAGCAGCAGATGCAATGGAAGATTATAAAAAACCATATGCTGAAAACGACTGTTATAAATATGCAGCTGTAAGAAATATTCTTCATAGAAAGGGTAAAGACATAGAGTTATTGATAAACTATGAACCTAGACTACACTACATCGCAGAATGGTGGAAGCAGTTATATGGTGAATCTGAAGGAAAGGATAACAAAGGATTATATCCTGCCTCAGCAGACTTTACTGCAGATCTGCATTCTTTAGGACAATATATTCAAGATGGAAAGAGACATCTTTTTGAAACTCTTATCAACATAGAAACTCCGGAATTAGATATGGTTATTGAAGAAGATGACTTAAATTTAGACGGATTAAACTATTTAGCAGGAAAAACTATGGATTATGTTAATAAGATGGCAGCAGAGGGAACTAGATTAGCTCATAGAGACGGTAATGTACCTAACTTAACTATCAACTTACCTGAAGCTACTCCTTATCACTTAGGATATATGTACTACTTCTTTGAAAAAGCTTGCGCAATCAGCGGATATCTTTTAGGAGTAAATCCTTTTGATCAGCCAGGTGTAGAAGCTTATAAGAGCAATATGTTTGCATTATTAGAAAAGCCAGGATTTGAAAAAGAGACAGAAGAAATTAAGAAAAGATTAAAATAATATTATATATTTAAATAAAGAACATAAGATCGGTAAACCCCTAGGGGGTCTCCAATCTTATGTTTTTTTATTCATTAAAAACTATATATTTTTGT
>CAZUGM010000113.1:0-6321 GCA_964619915.1 uncultured Fusobacteriaceae bacterium
TAAATAGTGACAGATCAAAATTAATTAAAAAAAGAGGTAAGCATCTGCCTAACTCCTTTCTCGATTTTAAACTCCTACAAATTTCTAGAACATTTGCAGTCGTGGATTTGTTGGTGGAAGTGACGGGAATTGAACCCGTGTCCAAGAACACCAGTATCATAGGTTTCTACAAGCTTATTTCGTGAATTAGTCTCGTATAAACTCGTCTCACAAACAGAACCAGTCTATACCAGTCAATTAAAGATGTCCCGCAGGTTTAATGACGAAACCCTTGGTAAGCCTGATGTTAATTATATTCTACCGACCTGCACAGGCCTTAGGAAGGTAGAACACGCTGCACTATTAGGCAGCTATTGCGTAATTTTCGTTTCCATTTAAAAAATGGTTTGACCTCTCACAGCGATCAACCTGACCTGCTTCCTATAACCTAATGCCCCTGTCGAAACCAGTGCACTCCCGTAATATTTAACCTTTATATTAAAGTCATATATCTTATCTATATGAATCTTTAAGAGCTCTGTCAATCTGTCTTTTGGCATCTTTTTTTGCCAGGGTATCCCTTTTATCGTAGTTTGTTTTACCCTTACCCAAAGCTATCTCTACCTTGATCCTTCCAGCTTTTTGGTATACTGAGATAGGTACTATAGCGTATCCTTTTTGAGATACTTTTTCATGAAGTTTTGCAATCTCTCTTTTATGAATAAGAAGTTTTCTTACCCTCTTCTCCTCGGGGTTATATACACTCCCAAAGGTCCATGGAACTACACTCATCCCCATAATAAAGATCTCTCCATTTATTATTCTGACAAAGGCTTCCTTTATACTTACCTGACCAGCCTTTATAGATTTTACCTCACTACCAATTAATTCTATTCCAGCTTCAAGTCTATCTTCTATAAAATATTCATGAAACGCCTTTTTATTTTTAGCCAATGCCATAATATCACCTCATTCTACTAGAATATTATACTATATATACATATTTTTTACAACTTCTACTTACCCCAATTTTAAAGGGGGTTATTAGAGATACCTGCCTTTATACTAAGTTCACGAAGAAAATCCTAGAGAGATCATTAAGAGGTTATTTTTTCTTGTCACAGATTACACTAATTTATAGAACGCAGGTATCTTCGATACACGCAGAAAATCTTTAATTTCCACAGATTAAACTCTTTTTTTCTTGGGTTTAATCAAAATTTTTAAAATCCTGCGGTCATTAGAGCTCTTTCTGTGTATGTGATAACATCCGCGTTCTATTTCTTTTAACTTAAAAATCAAAATATAAATCAAAAAAAATAAAAAGCAGCATTTGCTGCTTTTTTAGAAATTAAATCTATAACCCACTGAAAGGGAAATTCTGTCATAGTCGGCTCTTTTTTTGGAATCACTTTCTTTAGTTGAGGCTTTACACTTATTAATTGCATACATTAACTCTACAGTGTAATTTTTGTATTCTATTCCGGCACCTATCCCCCAGTATAGACCGCTGTCTACATCTGTTTCGTTTTTTTCTGTCTCACCGGTGGTTGTATTTTTTGCTTCTAAATCGGAAGAATCGAAATTGAATGAGTATCCTAAATTGGTCTTTAAATATGGTGCTGCTTCTGAATGGAAAAGAAAGTTATATCTACCGGTTACATATACCGGTACAGAGCTATATTGTACACCTGAGACATCTACATCACCTGCATAGTCAAAGTGTTTTCTCTCAGCATGAACCTGGTAAGCCACACCTAAACCTAAATCTATATGTTCGTTTAAAACTTTATATCCCTCTATTGCTATTTCTTTACCAAATCCTTTAGTTTTATCGTTTAAGAGGAGTTTTTCGTTCTCATCATAAATTTTTTCATATCCGGATATTATATCTCCACTAATTTTTGTATTTATATAAAAATCAGATTCAGCAAATGATAGAGTTGATAAAACCATCAATACTAATAAGAATAATTTTTTCATGATTAAATTTCCTCCATAAACTAAAGATTGAACATACGAAAGTAACTTTTTTGTTATTTTTGTAAGTAATTTATGGTACCATGTGATTTTATTTTAATCAAATTAATTTATTTTAATCATTTTTTTTTTGTGATCTGTAATTTTAATTTTTTTATGCTAACATAATTTACTAGAAAGCATATGGGGAAGAGAGCAAAATCACAGGTCATTAAAGCTATTGTATAGGGGGAAAAACAGATAAAAGTGAAATAAAAAAACCTCCTCCTAAAATAAGGAGGAGTTTTTATTACAGTAATTTTTTCAGAAAAAAGGCTTATAAATATTTTTTTAAAAATTCACCTACTCCCGATTCATTGTTGGAGGCAGTCACGTGATCAGCCACCTGTTTTAATTCTTCGAAGGCATCATCCATAGCCACTCCGATTCCTGCTGTTTCCAGCATCTCCTTGTCATTTAATCCATCTCCAAAGGCTATAACCTGGGACAATGAAATATTCTCAGCCTCCATGATATTTTTCATGGCTGTACCTTTGTTGACATTCCCGTCTAAAATTTCCAGAAAAAATGGTCTTGAAAAGGTAGTGTAGACGGTGTCACCCAACTTATCCTTTATGTCTTTTTCTATCTTTAACAGATTTTCATGTTCTCCCACATAGAGAGCCTTTGTGGAAAACATCTCATCCAATAGATCAAAATTTTTTTCTACCGGCTCTAACCCTGAGATCTCTTTATATATCTCAGTTTCTTTGTTTTGGATATTTTCAGAGTACCAGATCTCATGCTGGTACAGGTTTAAATGGGTTTGGTGTTCCCTTGCAATCTCTATCAGTGTTTTAAGTGGTCTTTCCTTTATAGGAAATTCCTTCTCACTCCCGTTGTGATATATTATTTTGGCTCCGTTATAGCAGATAGCAGGAGTCGTTAAGTTAAGTTCCTCATGGTATGATCTCATAGATTCATAGCTTCTGCCGGTGGCTAAAAATATCTTTATCCCCCTATCCTCTAATTTTTTTAATACCTCTTTGTTTGTCTTGCTGATCTTATGAACATTGTCCAATAATGTTCCGTCCAGATCCAGCATAATCGCTTTTATCATCTGTCCTCCTATCTGTCAATATACTGCATCAGTAAAGTATCTATATCTGTTGTATCTTCCCTGTCATTTTTTTCCCTGTAATTGATTATATCCATATAGAAATCAACTATGGTATAGGTGTTTGATTTTCCCCTGATAAAGTGCATAAACCTCTCGGTTTTAAAAAACTTCAACCCCTCTTTGTTGTGGATTAATTTTTCCAAATCCACAGCAAATCTCTCTTTGACCCAGTCACCGGTAGGACTCTGTTCTACAAAATACCATATCTGTTTTTTTATATGGAGGATAGTTTTATAGTTTGTAGTTCCCTCGTAAAGATCCATCAATTCCCCAAAACTTTCCACATCCTGTCCCTTTATAAAAAGGAGTTCTTTGACTCCCTTGAGGATGTCTCCCTTAAAAGTTTTTTCTTTTTTCAGTGTTTTAGAGAGCCAGTCCTGGATGGTGGAACTTTCCGAGCCGATATCTAAGTAGAGGTCTTCCAATTCTTCCAAGCCTATATCTTTTCCATTTTTTAAAAATTTAATTTTTCTATGGCTGAATTTAAAGTACTGCTCAATAAATTCATCGTCATCTATTTTTTTATGGGAAAGGAAGTCAAATGTGGGGATTAAAATTTCCAGGATATAGTCTAAAACTCCCTCCCTTATGGAGACATTGGAATATTTTTTTTTATAGTAATTCATATAATCCTTCAATTCCCGGTATAATTTCAGCTGTTTTGTCTGAATTGTTTTGGATCTTTCAAATGATCTGGATTTATCTGTAAAAATATCGATAGTTGTCCGGACTTTTGTATAATACCACGATCTGACATCCCTCCTGATGACCTTGGAAAAATAGAGTTCATCTGTAAAATCTCCTCTGATTAATTCCCTGAGTTCTAAAAGGATGTCTTTTTCCAGGCTGTCCATGGACCTTTCCTTATCTAATTTATAGAGCCTTCTAATGAGGGAATCTATATAGCGGTTGATCTTTATCTGGGTCTGGATGGTATACTTTTTCTGAAGATAGACCATATTCAGATAATCAACCAGAGCATAGGAATAATCATATTTTTTAGTGCTGTTGATCAGATATCTTCTGTGTTCTAAAAAATTTATATAGAGATCTCCCTCTAATTTTTTATCTCCAGCCATCCCGTTAAATTCTAAAATTTTTATAACCGGAGTGTATATATTTTGATACCAGTATTTGGCTTTTTCAATTAGGCTTCTGGTGCCTTCCAAACTTTCGATATCATCCAGAAGTTTTTTATAATCTCCGCTCTCTGTCAGGTCGAGGTTCAGCCGGGTCTGTTTGTTAAATTTAAACTTTTCCCTGTATTTCAGCTCCTCCTGGGTATCCTCCCCTGAAAAAAATTCCGTTACAACTGCCTCTATAGATGAAAAATTAAGAAAATTGGCCACAGAAATCCTGTGATTACCGTCGTAAACATAGTATTCATCCCTTATCTTATAGAGTTCAACCGGGGGAAGTTTAAAATCTCCTCTCATCTCAATATAGATATTGCACCATCTGATCTTCATAATACTATTTTTGGGAATAAACCCCTTCCTAAAATCTTCGGTTTTCTGTACACTGCCGACAATTTTAGAGAGGGGAACACTCTGAAGTCCCAGATAGGAGTTATTATAGGCTGAGAGTTCTTTCTGTATATCTGAAAATTTTTTTAATTCCTCCCTGTGACCCACTGAAATTCCTAATATCTTTCCTTTGCTGACAAATTTTTCGTAAGCATTTTTAGCTTCTTCCTGGATATATGAATTATTCATAAAGACCTCCTAATTTTTCATATATTCTATAACTTTGTATCCATAGGCATTGATAATCCGGGTATCTCCTACGATGGTTTCCTGGGTATCCATATGGGAAACCAGATGAATATGTCCATGGATCCATAATTTAGGCTTAAAATACTTTAAAATTTTATGGAATACCTCAAATCCCTGGTGGGTAAAATCTTCCCGGTCATTGATCCTCCGGGGAGGAGTGTGGGTTACCATGATATCTAGCTTTTTCCCCCAGAGAAGATAACCTAAATTTAAGATTATTCTCTGGGTCATCTCAAACTCCGAATACTGATTTTCCTGGTAGGAGTATTTTTTACTCCCTCCTAAACCAAATATTTTCAGTCCCTTATATTTTATGATCTTTCCGTCTATATTTTTACAGAATGAGATATCGTGCCCCTTCTTATAGACATGGTTTCCATTGACATAGATGATATCCTTATTGAGAGTTGTAAAGAGGTAATCCAAATAATCATTTCCCAGATCTCCTGCTGAAATTATAAAATCAATATGGGAAAACATCTTTTTTAGTTTATCCATGGGATATCGTCCCAGAATTTCTGTATCACTGATGATAAGTATCTTATATTTTTTACCCATTCCCTCCCCTCCTTTTTTTGTCACGAATTATCACGAAATAAAAAATCAAAGACCTTGATGCAGACTAAGATTCAACTCCTAAATACTGACAATACCAGACTTTAACATACTATGGCAATCTGCGACTAAAAAATTTATTTGTTTACATTAGCGCAATTGGCGTTTAATTTATAGGTATTAGCAAAAAAGGAGGAAAATTCCTCCTTTTTTTATTATTTAAACAAAGTATAAATCGATGCAGTAAATTAAAGATTAATCCTAAATTATGCCTGTCTGGATACAACGTCACGTTGTTTATAATTCATCTAAGTTATATCCCATTTCCTTCAGGAATGGCTTTTTCTTTCTCCACTTATCTTTAACTTTAACCCAGAGGTTTAAGTAGATTTTTTTCTCCAGTAAAGTCTCGATATCCTTTCTGGCATCGGTACCCACAGCTTTTAAAAGGGCACCTCTTTTACCGATAACTATTCCTTTCTGGGAATCTCTCTCTACATAGATGTTGATATCATATTTATCCTTACCGTTTTCCCTTCTCTCTACGTTGATGATCTCAACGGCTATAGAATGAGGGATCTCGTCTCTGGTTCTAGTTAATATTTTTTCCCTTACAATCTCTATGATCATCTTATACATAGGCATATCGGTATACATATCCTCTGGATAGTACATGATACCCTCCTCTAAAAATGGATCGATAGCTTCCAATAATTTAGGAATACCGATGGCATATTCAGCTGACATAGTGATGATCTTGTGGAAATCTCCTAATTTTGCCTTGATCTCCTCGATTTTTTCCTCGATCTCCTCATCTTTCATAAGGTCGATCTTATTGATCCCCATGACCTCTGCATCAATGATCTGCATCAT
>CAZUGM010000113.1:6331-7246 GCA_964619915.1 uncultured Fusobacteriaceae bacterium
GTGTTAGGAGCCTTCATAATCTTATCAAAAACAAACTGATCCCCTGTACTGATCTCCTGAGTCCCATCCAATACCATCATAACTGCTTCTACTTCTCTCAGTGCGTTGATGGCTGTGTTGGTCATATGTTCACCTAAAAGATGTTTAGGCTTATGGATTCCCGGGGTATCGATAAATACATATTGGGTATCCTTGATAGTCAATATTCCCTTGATCGAGTCTCTGGTTGTCCCGGCTTTATTAGAAACTATGGCTACCTTTTCATTTACTATCTTATTCATCAATGTAGATTTTCCTACATTTGGTCTTCCTACTACTGCAATAAATCCTGCTTTCATTAATTCTCCTTTTTTCTTATATTATTAATTATAGTAGGGGGTAATTCATGAATTATCCCTACTCATCTCCGATCCCTATCTCCATATATATCTTTTTAATCTGCTGGGTATTCCTGCTGCTGTAAAGACTGGTGTTTTGGATGGTGGAATACCCCATCCTATCCTTTACAACATGGGCACCCTCTGTATCCAGAATATTTTTTAGTACAGAGTTTCTGATCATATGGGTGTATATTTCTCTGTCTAAGCCAGCTCTTTTACCGTATTTTATAAGTCTGGCTCTGTAGTTCTGTCTGGAAACACTGGAAAAAATCTTGGTATTTTTATTTCTCAACTGATCTCTTTTTTCCTCTATAAATATCTGAAGCCGTTCACTCAAAGAGGTGTCTAAAGGGATCTTATTTATCTTAACCCCCTTAATCTGGGTGATAACCCTGTAATCTTCTGAGATTAGATCTTCGCACCGGAGATCTAAAACCTCCGAAATTAAAATACCGGTGTCGTAGAGGATGTCTAAGATGATCCTGTCCCTGTATTCTTTGGGAGAGTCATCCATAACTGCTCTCAACCTTTCAAT
>CAZUGM010000114.1:0-7223 GCA_964619915.1 uncultured Fusobacteriaceae bacterium
TCAACTGCAGCAGGAGCCTGTAAGAGCGCAGTAGAGATATATTTTCAAAGTGAAGATCTGTCTACCATAGAGATAGAAACTCCTAAGGGATGGAATTTAAATCTGGATTTAAACAGTATCGAAACAGGGGTTATCGATAATTATAGATATGTGAAAACAAGTATCATAAAAGATGGGGGAGATGATCCTGATGCTACCGACAAGATAGAGATATTTGCCACTGTCAGGGAAGTTTTGGAGAATGAGGAGATAGAGGACAGGGGAGACAACTTTATCAATGAAAAAAAGAGTATATCCCTACGGGGTGGAATAGGTGTGGGAAGAGTTACTAAAAAGGGATTGCAGGTAGCCATAGGAAAACCGGCGATAAATCCTGTACCTGCCCGGACTATATTTTATGAGTTAGAAAAGGTTCTCCCTGAAGGAAAGAGGGTAGAGGTTACCATAGATATTCCCATGGGAGTCGAAATAGGAAAAAAGACCTTTAATCCTAAATTGGGGATCTTGGGTGGTATATCTATCCTGGGTACAACCGGAATAGTGAAACCTATGTCTGAGGAAGCCTTTAAGGACTCCATAGCGATAGAATTGAAGATGCTGCTGGAAGAATACTCTGAAGACACAGTGATTATTACTCCCGGGAACTATGGAAAAAAATTCCTGGTAGAGGAGTTAAAGATAGAACCTAAAAAGATCCTCATTATCAGCAATTTTATGGGATTCATCCTGGATAATATAAAAGTATTGGGATATAAAAAAATAGTTTTAGTGGGACATATAGGAAAACTCATTAAGGTAGCCGGGGGAATATTTCACACCCATTCAAAGGTATCCGATGCCAGAATGGAAATATTAGGAGCCAATGCTCTGTTAGCCGGAGAAACTCCGGAAGATGTAATCAAAATTATAGGAGCTAATACTACAGAAGAGGGATTATCCTATCTGAAATTAAAGGAAACCAATAAAATAATTGCAGAAAAAATCAAGCAGAAATGTGAGAAGAGAGTTTTCGATGAAGTGGAGGTAGAAGTATTGACTTTTTCCTTTGATCATGGGGAATTAGCCAGGACAGATGGATTTAATAGGATGGTGGATAACTACATGGAGAACAACTATGAAAAAAATTAACATATTGGGGCTGGGTCCCGGGAATAAGAAGTATATCCTTCCTATAACTAAAGAGTATATAAGAAAATCCGATATATTGATCGGAGGCAGAAGAAATATAGAATCTTTGGGAACACTTGCAGAAGGAAAAGAGATAAGACACATAGACCGGTATTTGGATGAATTATCTATCTACATCAAAGAAAACAGGGATAAGAAAATTTCTCTTATTGTATCTGGGGATTCAGGATTTTATAGTATGGTTCCCTTTATGAAAAAACATTTTGAGATAGAAGATCTGAATATTATTACAGGTATCTCCTCCATGCAGTATATGTTTTCTGCCATAGGGTATTCTTACGAAGATACCTTTATAGGCAGTGTCCACGGCAGGGAATGCGATTATGTCACTCCTATGAAAGAGGGGAAAAAAATAGGCCTCCTTACGGATAACAAAACGACTCCCCAGGTAGTAGCCCAGACTTTATTGGAAAGTAAAGTTAAAGGGACTATCTTTGTAGGGGAAAGACTGAGTTATGACGATGAGAGGATAACAGCAATGGGTTTAGAGGATATGGCAGACCTAAAGATCATTTTTGATATAAATGTAGTGATAGTAATACCTGATACTCTTTCTTCCTAATGAAAGAAAGACCTCACAGGCAATACAATAGGAAAAGGAGGAGAAGATAGTGGTTCACATAGAAGATAAAGAATTTATCCGCGGGAAAGTACCTATGACCAAGCAGGAAGTCAGGTGTATATCTGTAGCAAAGTTAGATATAAAAGAAGACAGTGTCTTAATCGATATAGGAGCAGGATCCGGTAGTGTAGGTATAGAGGCTACTAACTTTGCGCCGAAAGGCAAAGTTTTTGGGATAGAGGTAAATCCTGACGGAATAGAAGTAATCCGGCAGAATCTGGAAAAGTTTAATGTAACAAATTATGAACTGATAGAGGGACTGGCTCCAGGTGATATTCCTGGTATATGTGTAGACAGGATGTTTATAGGCGGATCTAAGGGAAACTTAGAAAGTATTTTGGAATGGTTTATGGGTCACTCCAGAGAAGATGCAAAGGTGGTTATAAATACTATAACCTTAGAAAGTTTGAGCGAAGCTATGAAAGGATTGGAAAAACTTAAATTTTGTGAGGTAGAAGTAGTTAATATAAATATAGCAAGAAATAAAAAAATAGGTAGATACAATATGATGATGGGTGAAAATCCAATATATATTATATCGGCCAAAAGGAGTAAATAAAAAATGGCAAAATTATATGGAATAGGTGTAGGTGTTGGAGATCCGGAGATGTTAACGATGAAAGCTGTAAGAGCCCTTGGAGAGTCAGATGTAGTGATCTTACCCCGTGCAAATACAAAAAACTATAGTACAGCATTTGAGATTGCAAAGGGATATATGAAGGAAGATATCGAGAAGGTATTTTTAGATTTTACAACTGTAGACAACGATAAAATACGTGAAGATGATAGATTGGAATATTCAAAGATTGTAAATAAATTGGTAAAAGAGGGTAAAAATATAGCATTTATAACTATTGGAGACCCTATGACTCTCAGTACATTTGTATACGCAATGGAGTTATTGGAGGATAAGATAGAGGTTGAATCTATCCCTGGAATTACTTCATTTGCTTCTATAACTTCAAGACTGAGAACACCTTTACTTATGGGAGATGAAACATTAAAAGTTATCCCTATTGCAAAGGAAACAGACTTGGTAAAAGAGATAGAGTCAGCAGACAACTTAATCTTTATGAAAGTTACTAGAAATTTAGAGAGATTGAAGGAAGCTTTTAGAGAAACAGGAAATATGGAAAATGTAGTTTTAATTTCTAACTGCGGGAAAGACTCGGAAAAAATTTATTATGATTTAGAAAATATCACTCGTGATGACATCTCATATTTCACAACTATATTACTTAAAAAGGGCGGTGTGAAACAATGGCAAAAGTATTTTTCATAGGAGCAGGCCCTGGAGATCCGGAATTAATCACAGTAAAGGGACAAAGACTGGTAAAGGAAGCCGATGTGATCATCTATGCTGGTTCATTGGTACCAAGACAGGTAATTGAATGCCACAAAGAGGGAGCAGAGGTATACAACAGTGCTTCTATGAACTTAGATGAGGTAATAGAAGTAACAGTCAAGGCTATAAACGATGGTAAGATGGTAGCCAGAGTACATACAGGAGATCCTGCTATCTACGGAGCTCACAGGGAACAGATGGATATATTAGCCAGCCACAACATAGAATTTGAAGTTATCCCAGGGGTAAGTTCTTTCCTGGCATCAGCTGCAGCTATAAAAAAGGAGTTTACACTTCCAGATGTATCCCAGACTGTTATTTGTACTAGAATGGAAGGAAGAACACCGGTTCCAGAATTAGAAAAATTGGAACTATTGGCTTCCCACAAGACATCTATGGCAATCTTTTTATCGGTACAGATGATCGACAAGGTAGTAGACCAGTTATTATCCCACTATGATCTAGATACACCGGTAGCAGTGATCCAGAGAGCTACCTGGGAAGATCAGAAGATAGTTATGGGGACATTGGAAAATATAGCAGAAAAGGTAGAAGAAGCAAATATCACAAAAACAGCTCAAATTTTAGTGGGTAGATTTATGGGGGATGAATACTCAAAATCAAAATTATATGATAAGCATTTTACCCATGAATACAGAGAAGGAATAAAATAGTATCCAACTCTTTCCTTGTTGTCGTTTACTCTTTGCGAAAGAGCAAACTATTGCTGCTTTAGTTTCCTTTTATTAAAGTGGAAACCATAAAAAGGAAGAGTTAAGGAGGCTTTCATGAGGTTAGCTATTATCACACTGACTAAAAAGGCTAGTAGAAAAGGGGTTGAGATAAAAGACCTGCTTACTCCTACAAATAGATTTAAAACTATAGATGTGTTTACATTATCAAAATATAGTGATGATAAAACTATCCCTATGGAGAATGGGTTTAAATCCACTGTATCTAAGATATTTAATAGTTATGACAGTTTATACTTTGTTATGGCAAGTGGGATAGTGGTGAGAACTATAGCACCCCTCCTAAAAAGTAAGGATGTAGATCCTGCTGTAATTACAGGAGATGAAGACGGGAAGTTTGTCGTGTCATTGCTTTCTGGTCATTTGGGAGGAGCCAATGAATTGGCTTCCCTCATAGCAGAAAATATAGGGGGACTACCTGTTGTTTCCACAGCTTCAGATGTGTCTGGAAGTATAGCAGTAGATACTATAGCTATGGAATTAAAGGCACACCTGAGAGATCTTGAAAGTGCCAAAGATGTAACTGCTCTTATAGTTAATGGGGAAAGGGTAGAGCTAAGGCTGCCTAAGAATATGGCAATAAACCTAGATTCTAATTCTCACCTTTGTGATAGAGCAGAAGGTGTAAAAAAAGATATATCAGGTATAGTGGTTATGTCTAACAGACTAAACGTTGAGGTAACACAAATAATTCCTGAAAATATAATATTGGGAATTGGATGCAGGAGGAATACACCTGCTGAAACTGTATTAGAAGCAATAAAAGTGACTATGAAAGAGTACAACCTGCATATGGACAGTATAAAACATATTGCCACTGTAGATGTAAAAGCAGATGAGGTCGGATTATTAGAGGTCTGTGACAGGTTAGGTAAAGAGTTGATAGTTATAGATAGGGAGCAGATAAAGCCTATTCAGGATAATTATGAAGGATCTGACTTTGTAGAAAAGACTATAGGAGTGAGATGTGTCTCTGCTCCAGTGTCATATTTGTCCAGTAACAGAGGCGGTAAATTTATAAAAGAGAAGAAAAGATATAATGGTGTAACAGTATCAGTATATGAGGAATGAAAAATAATTAGGATATAGTCAAAGGAGAATATATTATGGAAAAAGGTAAAATATATGTAGTTGGAATGGGGCCTGGAAATAAGGACAATATGAGTTTTAAAGCCTTTGATTCTATGAATAAATCGGATATATTAATTGGACATAAGACATATATTTCATTGGTAGAAGATATGTTTCCTGAAAAGGAGTTAATCAGATCTGCTATGAAAAAAGAGATAGACAGATGTAATGAAACATTGAAACTGGCTCAAAGTGGTAAAACTGTAGCTTTGATTAGCAGTGGTGAATCAGGAGTCTACGGAATGGCAGGAATTATGTTGGAGGTAGCTTTAGACAGTGATATCGAGGTAGAGATAGTACCGGGAATCACAGCTTCTAACGCCGGAGCAAGTGTTGTGGGAGCTCCTATAATGCACGATCATGCAACGATTAGTCTGAGTGATCTGTTAACTGACTGGGAATTAATAACAAAGAGAATAGACCTGGCCTCTCAAGGGGATTTTGTAATCTCATATTACAACCCCAAAAGTTTTTCTAGAACGACTCAGATTGTAGAAGCAAGGGAGATAATGTTAAGACATAAAAGAAAAGATACACCTGTAGCAATTGTAAGAAATGCAAAAAGAGACGGGGAAGAACATGTTATAACTACACTGGAAGAGATGTTAAACCATGAGATAAATATGTTTACTGTGGTAATAGTAGGAAACTCTAAAACCTATGTAAAAAACGGAAAAATGATAACTCCTAGAGGATATAAACTTTGATCTTACTTGCTGGGGGAACGAAAGACTCTAGAATAATAGCTGAAAAGCTTTTGAGCGATAACCATAAGATCATAGTGACTACAGCTACGGAGTATGGAGGACAGTTGATATCCCACTTGGATTTAGAGGTCAGGGTTGCAAAACTGGATCTAGAAGGTCTGGAAGATCTGGCTAAAGAGATGAATGTAAGCCGGATTATAGATGCTACCCATCCCTATGCCATTGAAATTTCTAATAACTTACTTAAATTATCAACAGTTTTGGGTGTGCCCTATTATAGATATGAAAGAAGTATGCTGGAATATAAAAAAGAAAATAGTTTTTATAGCTTAGAGGAGTTAATTAATTTTTTAGAGGGAGTAAGGGGAAATATATTACTCACTTTAGGAAGTAATAATATCAATCGATTTAAAGACTTAAAAAATAAAAAATCTATCTACGTCAGGATACTTCCCACTGAATATGCCGTAAAAAAATGTGAGGATGCAGGATTTAGGCCCTCACAGATATTAGGTCTTCAAGGCCCCTTTAATACAACCTTTAACGAAGCTGTCTACAGTAACTATGATATAAAATATGTTGTTACCAAGGAGAGCGGTGCAACAGGGGGAGAGTTAGAAAAAGTAGAAGCTGCCAAGAATTTAGGGGTGAAAGTGGTAGTTTTAAAAAGACCGGTAGTTCAGTACAGGAACCTTTATAATGAGATAGATGATCTGATAGGAGCGATTAAATGAGAGTTGAAAATATGATATTGACTGGATTTATTTTGGATCTTGTATTTGGAGATCCCAGGAGTCTATTACATCCGGTGGTAGTAATAGGGAGGATCATTACTTTTTTAGAAAAAATATTATATAAGTATAAAAAAATAGGCGGAATAATATTAAATTTAATAGTTGTAGGATTAACTGTTGGTGTAACGTATCTAATTTCAGGTTATTTAGAAATATTTGAGATATACCTGATATATACTATATTTGCCACCAGATCACTGGCTCTTGAGGGAATGAAAGTATTTAATATATTGAAGAAAAAAGATATGCAGCTGGCAAGAAAGGAGCTCTCCTACTTAGTCAGCCGTGATACAGGTTATATGCAGGAAAGAGACATTGTGAGAAGTGTTATGGAAACTATCTCTGAAAATATAGTGGATGGGATAATATCACCATTATTTTTCATGGTAGTAGGGTATCTAATTGCACCTGCAACTCCACTAGGAGTAGCCCTTGCAATGGGATATAAGGCCGTGAATACACTGGATTCTATGGTAGGATATAAAAATGAAAAGTATAGAGATTTCGGATGGTTTTCAGCTCGAGTAGATGACTTGGCAAACCTGATTCCTGCCAGATTAACAGGGGTAATACTTGTCCCTGTATCGGCAATTTTCCTCAGATATGATTTTAAAAATTCATGGAAGGTGTTTTTTAGAGACAGGTATAATCATGCCAGCCCAAATTCAGCACAATCTGAATCAG
>CAZUGM010000115.1:0-7179 GCA_964619915.1 uncultured Fusobacteriaceae bacterium
GAGGTTTTACCCTGTACCCTCCATTTGCAAATGGCAGGTATAAACTTGAAAGTTCATACGGAGTCACTACCATTGTTCCCAGTGCTGCTGTTAAATTTTGAGGGATCTTTATATCTTCTCCCCCTGCTAATTTTACAGTTTCACCTAGATTTTTAATACCTACTTTTTGTAGTGTTTTTATTGCAACTATATTTATAGATCTCTCCATTCCTTCCAATAGGGTAAAGTTTTTTCTGAACTTCCCCCCATAGTTTCTAGGTTTCCATTCACCAAATTCAAGTGGTGTATCCTCAATCACTGTATTCATTGGATAACCCAGTCTCAGGGCTGTAAAATATACAAATGGTTTAAAGGATGATCCCGGCTGCCTTTTGGCATAGATAGCTCTATTATAATCTCCAGATTTAAAATCTTTGCCGCCTATGACTGCTCTTACATAACCTGTATCGGCTTCTATAGTAACCATTCCGCCATCTAAACCTTTTTTCCCCTTCAATGGTTCATAGTTATCAAATGTTAATTTAGCTGCCTTCTGCATCCCTATATCCAGGGTTGTATAGACTTCCAACCCCTCTTCATATATCTGTTTTTCTGTAAATAATTCAAACAATTTTTTTTCTACTATATTGGTAAAATCAGGGGTATTATAACTCCTTTTTTTACTCACACTCTTTATTACAGTAATATTTAATTTAGATAACTCCTCCATAGACAGGTCTTTCAATTCATCTGGCAGGTGCCCTTCATTGTAAAACTTCTGGGACAATGCTTTTTGATATTCTTCTTCATCTATGAGGTTATATCGTCTCATCTGAGACAAAACCAATTTTCCTCTGGCTACTGCATTATTTAGGTGCCTTCTAGGATTATATTTATTAGGTCTGTTAGGTACCCCGGCTAAAAGTGCAGATTCAGCTGTATTTATATCTCTTACAGATTTACCATAAAATGCTCTGGCTGCTGTTTTTACCCCGTAAGCCCCTGATCCAAAATATATCTCATTCATATATTTTTCCAGGATCTCATCTTTGGTATATCCTCTTTCCAATTCCACTGTAATTATAGCTTCCTTTACCTTTCTCATTATCCTTTTCTCATTGGTAAGGAAGGCATTTTTAGCCAGCTGCTGGGTTATGGAGCTGGCTCCCTGGGCTTTACTCATAGTAACTATATTTACTACCATGGCTCTTCCCATCCCCAAAACATCAAATCCGTGATGGCTGTAAAATCTCCGGTCCTCGATAGCCACATAGGCATCTTTCAGTGATTTAGGCATCTCCTCTATAGCTGCAGTTTCTCTGATCTCTTTGTAGAGAATATCTATTACTTCACCATTTGCATCATATATTTTACTTGGCACTACCGGGTTATACCCTTCTATCAGCTGTCCCAGATCTGGCAGTTCTCTGTATGCTTTCACAATGAGAACCGTAGCTCCTATTCCTCCCAATAAAAATAACCCTATAAATATAAATAATATATTACGAAATAATTTTTTCATAGTATCCTACCTTTTGTTTTTTTGTCTTAGTTGTCCGCAAGCTCCATCTATATCTGAACCTTTTTCTCCTCTAAAAGTTACATTGATCTTTCTTACTTCCTTCAACTGGTTGTAGAACTTTTCAATTTTCTCCTTGCTAGGTCTCTTATGCTCTGTTCCCTCTACTTCGTTGTAAGGGATCAAGTTTACTATATGATCAAATCCATACATAAATTCAGCCAGCATATCAGCATCTCTCATTGAACAGTTGAACTCATCTATTAAGATATATTCAAAAGTAAGTCTTCTCTTTGTATACATCTGGTATTGCTGTAAAGTTGTGTAGAGATCCTGTAATGGATATCTTCTGTTGATAGGAATAATCTCATTTCTCTTTTGGTCAGTTACTGCATGAAGTGATACCGCTAATCCTATTGGCATCTTCTCCTGTAATAACTTTTCAATTCCCGGTACAATTCCAGAAGTAGATACTGTTATCCTTCTCTTTGAAATGTTAAGCCCTTTTTCATCAGATAACATTCTTATAGATTTTATAGTATTATTTATGTTCAATAATGGTTCTCCCATTCCCATATATACTAAGTTATTTACTCCCTCACCTTTTTTAACCAGTCTTCTGTGGATAGTGTATACCTGATTTATAATTTCATGGTTAAATAAGTCTCTGGTATATCCACCTTGACCTGTTGCACAGAAACTACATTTTACAGGACATCCTACCTGACTTGAAAGACAAACTGTATTTCTGTCTTTATGCTTTAAAAGTACAGTCTCGATACTAGTTCCATCTTCTAATTTAAATAAAAACTTCTCCGTCCCGTCTTTTTTAGACACCTGGTGATCCAATAGATTTAAATAAGGTATATAAGTTTTTTCTTCCAATAGTTCCCTGTTTTTTTTAGATATATTTGTCATATCCTCTATTTTTCTGGCAATTTTTACATGTAGCCACTCATATATTTGTTTTGCATTAAATTTTTTCATTCCTAAATCTATTACAACACCTTCTAATTCATCGTACTCTAATTCCAATAAGTTTATCTTATTCATTTTTCTCCTCCACAGTCTTTATATTCATAATTTCAATTAAATTTTCATATAGTTAAACGCTTTTTTATCTATCCACTAAACTTCCATATTATTCTATATCTTTTATTTCAAAATTTCATTTTTTTGAAATATTATAAAAAATTTAATTTTACTCTTAATTTTAAAGTAATTTCATGAAAATATCAACTATTTTTTCTATATTTATATCTATCCTCAGATTAATTCTTGTGGAATTCCCGCCACCTTTTACAATATATCCCAGCTTTTCTAAATTATTCTTCAATTCACCGCAGTTTATAGCCCTACTCATCACAGTAAAATTACCATTTTCACCATATATAACAGAGTATTTTTCATCCCCTATAAACTTGGGAAAAAATTTAGTTATTGCATCATTTTTTTTATAGATAATTATTTTATTTTCACCCTGGATCTCTGCACTTTCTTTCAATTTTTCACACAATAATTCACTGTAGTCATGATACAGTCCGCTCAGCTCCTTGGTTTTAGATTTATTTTCTTCCAACAAATAATCTATCTTATCGTTTATCTCTTCTACAGTGGAGCTCAGTTGAGCTGTAGCTTTTTTTGTTATATTATGTTTTTCCGAATAATCTTCATAGGCTGATTTCCCCGCTTTATAATAGACACGGGTTATAGTTTTCTTTACTTTTTCATAATTTACAACCTTAAACAATCCAATCTCGCTTGTTTTCTGTACATGAAATCCGCCGCAGGCATTTATATCAAAATCTTCTATCTTTACAACCTTTACATTCCCTACTATCTTATCACTTATAGATTTTCGAAGGGATTCGATCTGACCGGCTTCCTCCCTGGAAAGTTCCAATATTTCTATATTCAGGTCTTTTCCGATTATTCTATTTACCTGTTCTTCCAAGTCCTTAATTTTTTCACTGTCTATCAGAGCCAGATCAGGAAAATCTACAGTTGAATATTCCTCACCCATCCGGAATCCCACAGTATCGTAGTCATATTTTTTCTTTAAATATGCCGATACTATATGCTGTGTTGTATGATTTTTCCCTATCTCAGATCGTCTGTCCATATCTATCAGGTATTCATACTCTCCTAACTCCAATTCCATATCTAAAAAGAGGTTTCCGTCTCTGTCAACCTCCAGCACATGAGCCTCTCCTACACTTCCCCTGTCTCCTAACTGGCCACCCTTCCCGTCGGGATAAAATTCTATACCTCCATTTAAGTACTCGACTACTGCTGAATATCTATCTTTTTCTTTTTTCAACTCCACAATTTTTAATTTCATATTTTCTCCGACACCTCACCTTTCTATTGCTGATATTTAGTTTTTTTTACAAAACATCCATCCAAATGATCATCCACCACGCCTACTGCCTGTAGGTATGCATAGATGATTGTAGTCCCGATAAATTTAAATCCTCTTTTTTTCATATCTTTACTTATTATATCAGATAAATCTGTTTTTGCCGGCACTTCTTTTATATTTTTTACCCTGTTTACTATCTGAATTCCCTCTGTAAAACTCCAGAGATAGTTATAAAAACTTCCCCATTCATCCTGTACCTCCATAAACTTAACTGCATTGTTTATAGACGCTCCTATCTTCAGTTTATTTCTCACTATTCCCTTATTTTCCATCAACTCTTCAAATTTTGCTTCATCATATCCAGCTACTACCTTATAATCAAAATTGTCGTAGGCTTTTCTATAATTTTCCCTTTTTTTCAGTATAGTCAGCCAGTTCAGCCCTGCCTGGGCTGATTCCAAGACAAGAAATTCAAATAAAATTCTGTCATCATAGACTACCTTCCCCCACTCCTCATCATGATATTTTTCATAGAGCTCATCTCCTACACACCAATCACATCTTTTCATCTTATCCCCCTATATATACAACTTAAAAAGGAAGCAGAATTCCACTTCCTTTTTCATCTAAAATTATAATACTAAATCCATTTTCCTCAATAACTTTTCCAACCTGTCGGTGATTATTTCTAATTTTTTTACAATATCAAAGTCTTTCCTGTGCAGATTTTCAAACAACTCCCTTATATCTCCCTCCATATTTTCTGGTAGATACTCCAGCTGTTCCCCTGTAATTTTCAGGAGTTTTTTCTCTCCAGGATGGAGCTTCATATTTACTGCAAAAATAATATCAAAATAACTTTCAAAAAATGCACTTATTCTGTGGTTGACACTTATAAGATCCTCCCTTTTTAAAGCTTTTTTTATCTGGTTGGTATAAGCAGGGATTATCCTGTTTAACAGGGGAAAGTTTTTTGAAACTATATTTCTTCTCAGCTGTTCCGGATAATCGACATCAAATTTTTTTTGCAGCTGATTTAATTTACCGTTTCTATCATAGAGGATATCTGATTTTATGAGGTTGGCCCAAAAGCATGTTGTATAACCTGTTGAGGCTGTACACTTCCCGACTATCTCCTCCAATACCCCTTCTATAAACTCCACATCCCTGTATACAATATCTACCTGGACATTGATCCCTTTGAAAAAACCCTGATCTTCCTGCTCCCACGTTGTATTGTTTAATTCGGCATAGTTAAAATACTTATCTGCTATCTTTTTCCTGAATTCCAGCGGAACCTCTCCTTTAGAATATATATATATATCGTAGTCTGAATCCTTATCAAAATTAGGAGTAGTCCTCGACCCCGATAAAAGAACTCCCTCCACCGACTCATATTTTGAAAAATCCTCCACTAATTCCATCAATATATTATCATATTTTTTCATATCTTTTTCCCCCTTTTAATTTACTTTAGTTTTTCTATAAATTTTTCAAACTTTTTTTCAGACATCAATTCATGAGTTATAAATTCACCATCATAATAGATTCCCAGTGTTCCAAAGGCACTACCGGTTTCCTGGGCTTCCTCATAGCTTTTTAATTTTTTAATCTTAAAGGGAATTCCCTTTTTAGAGGAAATTTCAGCAAGTAATCCTGCGTATTCTTCCATGAAGGGGCATTGATTGGAATAAATAAAAGTAAATCCTTTTTCCTCGGAATAATATTTTTTTCTTACACTACTTGAAAACACTGGATTCTCGGCTTTTTCATTAAATTTTAATATCAGTAATTCAAAATAAGACAAAACTGAGTCGACCACTTTAAAACCATGTTTTAAATAGAAGTTTTTATCGGTTAAATACGATTTTACCTTTGTACTGGTAACAACAGCAACTCCACCCATTTTTCTTGCTTTTACATCTTTTATACATTCATTCAATAAGGCTGTAGCTGCTCCCTTACCTTTAAATTTACCCGAAACCCACAAACAGTTGATAACCATAAAATTCTTTCCCTTTATGGGTTTCCATACTTTTTCAATGGGCATATATTCGATAAAAATCTTGCCCCTTTCATCTAATCTTTTAAAGACCAACCCTTCGGCAAACTTTTTTTTCAGCCATTCTTTTTTCGACTTAGCCCTGTTTTTATTTTTTTTATCACTTCCAATGGCACAGCAGATATGTTCACAGTCTATATTATTTTCATTGATGGTAATTATTTTCATATTATTTCTCCCTCTTCAACCTGTTAATATCTTAGGTCATCGCCTTTTAATTTTTTGGGGACCCGGTTCATCTTATATCAACTCATGTTTCAATAAAATAATTATAGATTTATTTTAGAAAAATCCAGGACTTCTTCATCTATTAGTATACCCTTTTGAAAATAATAATCCAAAAATAATTGATACGCTAAACATCCCTCACCTTCCTTTAATTCGTATAAATTCCATATATTTACTTGACAAGGATAAATTTATAATGAAGTATTTATTAGAGGTACATTTTAAAATCAAAAATATATAGTGATAACGTATTAAATTTATGATGGGAGGAAGATCTATGAAAAAAATTGTGATTTTTTATTCTTTTGAAGGTGATACAAAACTAATAGCAGAAAATATAGCCCAAACAATAGATGCAGATATTTTGGAATTAAAACCAAAAGATGACTTGACGTCCAAAGGGGTTATGAAATATGTATGGGGCGGGAAAGCAGTAATGATGCATGAACAGCCGGAACTGCTCCCTCTGGATAAAGATATCAATAGTTATGATATCTTATTTATCGGTACACCTGTATGGGCTTGGACATATGCTCCGGCCTTAAATACTTTTTTTTCAGCACATCTATTATCCGGTAAGAAAATAGCATTATTCTGCTGCCATGGAGGCGGAAAGGGAAAAATATTTGATCATATGAAAGACGCATTGAAAGACAATCAGATCTTAGGAGAGATCGATTTTAAAGATCCGTTAAAAAATAATACCGATGAAAATATTGAGAAAGCAAAAAAATGGGCAGAAAAGATAATAGAAACCTTATAACAACTCAACTGAGCGGCTTAAGCCGCTTTTTTCTTTTTATATTTATTGAGTTCAGACAATTTTTAACACCATTTTATCCTACAGAAAAAGGAAATCCGTATAATCTCAGTAAGTATATGAAAAATACCACCATATCTAAGGAGAGTCAGTTTATGAAATCAAAAAAAATAACAATTAAAAATCTATTTATATATCTGTTCTTACTCATTATGGTATTTTCATTTTTGTTTTACAAGGGAAACTCAATATATAAGGATGAGATGAAA
>CAZUGM010000116.1:0-7177 GCA_964619915.1 uncultured Fusobacteriaceae bacterium
CGTAGGGGTTGCGATGATGGGGCTTGGCATCATCTGGCCCTTGATTCCGGTTTATCCAATACAAATTCCTCTTCCCCTAACATATGGTGGTATAAGTTTATAGCCGACATCATCCCTGTTGCCATAGCTGCTACATAACCCTCTCCTCCTGTTATCTGCCCTGCAAAAAAGATCTTTTCATTGGTCTTCAAATTTAAACTTTTATTCAATAATTTTGTGGAATCTATAAAGGTATTCCTGTGCATCACTCCATATCTTATAAAATCAGCATTTTCAAGTCCTGGAATCATCTGGAATACTCTTTTTTGTTCTCCCCACTTCAGATTAGTCTGGAATCCTACTAGATTATACAATTTACCGTCTTTATCATCCTGTCTCAACTGAACTACTGCATAGTCTTTCTCTGTTTTATGGGGATTTGTCAGCCCCTTTGGTTTTAATGGTCCGAATAACAGTGTTTTTTCCCCTCTACTGGCCATTTTTTCCACCGGCATACACGCTTCAAAAACCTTTTCTTCCTCAAAAGTCTTTAGAGGAGATCTTTCTGCATTTATTAACTCATGGTAGAAGTTCTCATATTCTTCCTTGGTCATCCCGCAGTTTATGTATTCTCCGTCTCCTTTGTCATATCTGGACTGAAAATAAACCTTGTCTTTATCTATGGACTCCAAAGTTACTATAGGTGCTACTGCGTCATAGAAATACAGGTTACTCCCCTTTGTTAATTTTAAAATTTCATCAGTTATTCCTTCCGATGACAGAGGTCCGCTGGCTATAATTACGTATCTGTCCTTTGGAATTTTTGTTAACTCTTCCCTGATTATCTCTATATTTTCCTCTGCTTCCAATCTCGCAGTTACCATCTCGGCAAATTCTTCACGGCCTACTGCCAATGCCTGACCTGCAGGAACACGGGTTTTATCAGCTATCTCTACCAGAAGTGATCCCATCATACGAAGTTCTTCCTTCATTAGTCCAGATGCATTGGACAACAGATTTGAACCAAGTGAGTTACTGCAAACCAATTCTCCAAATTTATCTCCAGTATGAACCTCTGTATTTTTTACAGGTCTCATCTCATATAGTTTTACCTTTACCCCTCTTTTAGCCAGCTGATATGCCGCTTCACTTCCTGCTAATCCCGCACCTATTACTATTACTTCCTCTATCTTTTTCATATTATCTTCCAGCTCCTTATCTTAACTCATCCTTTTTATAGTTGCCCTTTAAAAAAGGATAACTAATGCTCAAATATTCTCGCAATAATTTATTCTTTAATAACATTTAAAATTTATTTTTTATTACAATAAATTTTAATATTCGTTAATCGAGTAAACGACAACAAGGAAAGAGTTCTAATTATTTTTTTACTCTTCAGTATACTAAGTTTATCGGCCTTTTAAAAGTCTTTTTCTATATAATTGCAAAAAAAGAAGAAATTGCCATTACAGCAACCTCCTCTTATATAAATTGTTATTCAAAAACTTCTGTTGCGTTATCCACTTCCATCCCCAAAGCTACCCTTAAGGCTACCATACTCACCTCTAACTGCTCTAAGTCTGGTTCCTTAGTTGTTATTTTTTGCAGACTCAGTCCCGGTACCGCTATCATCTTGTACATAGGATTATCCAAATGTTTACTGCTGTATTTCTGAAATTCATAGGCTAATCCTGCCACCAATGGCATAAACACAACTCTTAAAACAGCTTTTAATCCCACCTTCACCCACATATTATCAGGCTGAGGGATCATAAAATCCAGACTTGAAAATACAACTATACTTATCAGCATCACTATAAGTAAAAAACTTGTCCCGCATCTGGGATGCAGTGTGGTATATTTTACTGCACTTTCCTTTACTAACTCCTCATCATTTTCAAAAGCGTAGATACATTTATGCTCAGCTCCATGATATTCAAACACCCTCTTTATCTCCTTAGAAAAAGATATAGCCTTTATATATACAAGAAAAAATAATATTCTGATTATCCCTTCAAAAATATTTGCATTCATCCTATTGTCTTTAAACATAAAACTACTTAAAATTGAAGGTAAAACCATAAATAACCCCACTCCTAAAGCCAGAGCTGCTACTACAGTCATCATCAATTCCTTGTCTCCTAACTTCTCTTCCTCTTCTCCCGCTTCATTGGCAGAAAATGACAGCTCTTTGGTTCCTAAAATCAGGGTTTCAAACAGGATAGCTCCCCCTCTGATAAATGGAATTTTAGTCAAAAAATTCATAGATGGTTTTAATTTTGTTGTTTTGTAAACTATTTCCCCTGTGGGTCTTCTCACAGCTGTAGCCAGTGCTTTTGGCCCTTTCATCATGACACCTTCTATTACAGCCTGTCCACCTACCGAAATCTTTTTTCTATCCATAATTATATTATTCCTCCTGATATTACTTTACACCTACTTAAACCTTTTTTCCACCAATTTACACTAATCTAAAAAAAATACAGATTAAATAAATATTTTATACGTATGGGTAACTAATAAATTATCTCTTGATAAATTCAATTCTTTTTCTAGATGTTATACTAACTTCACCTATACTTCTTGCGAGTTTCGTCATACCCATCATGCCCTTCAGGCATCCCTATAAGAAACGGGAATCCATGGTCTCACCCATATAACACCAAATGGTTATTGCTTTGTTTTCTCTATTTAGGAGAAAACATAATAGGTAAGCTCGAGAAACCTTCTTGACTTTCTTTGGTGTAGATGCTTTCAAATTATTAAAACCACTATTTAAAAAAATTAAAATTTGTGATTATCATAGCACTTATCCGCGTATGCAAAGCATCCGCGTTCGATGCTCTTCATCTTACTCTCTTTCCTCAGTGATACATTTAAATTTAAGTTTCTATTAGATTCAATTTTATCATGAAAGGAGGTTTTTTTCAATTTTACACATACTCCAAGGTAACCGACTTTCCAAATTCTTTTAATATTATCTCCAGTTCCGTAACCACTTTCAATTTAATATTAAAATCAATGGGAAAATCCGGATTTTGATGGGCAGGGTTCACAGCAGTTCCCGCCACTATCTTTATGTGACTGGCATCAAATAAAAGCAGCCTTCCCAAGATCCCTGCTCCATCATTACCGGTGACTTCCTTTCCTTCATAGATATATTCTTTTATATATTCCACAGTTTTATTCAATGTCAGCAATCCTTCTGTGACCAGACCTACTCCTCTCATATAGCCTACAGGGGGCAGATTATTTTCATATCCATCCAGGTCGATTTTAATCTCTTCACCCCAGGCTTTGGATACTATATTAGCCGTAGTCCCTCCGCTGAGTACCACAATCCCTTGAGACTCCTCAACCTTCTTTATAAATTTTTCATCATCTTCTATATTTTTAGGAGGTCCTGTAAATAGATTCAAATATTTTACAGGCTGAAATTTGATGGATAAAACTGTTGTGTCATCTCCCGGTTTATCATTATACAGGGTCTTACAGACGTCCAGCAGACTATTGGTTATATCGGTCGCATATTTTTGCTGGGATATATCCCTCAGAAAATCATTTATATTTTCCCACTGCCAGCCCAAATTAAGGTATTCTCCTACTCCTGCATGAACTGCTCCATCACTGACAACAGTCAGAAGATCGTCGGGACAAAATTTGAAATGACTCTCAAAAATTGTTTTCCCCTTGATAACCCTTTCCTTCCTGTCTATAGTCATATCACAGCCGTCCCTGTAAAAAAATGTAGGAGGATTCTCATATTCAACCATATAACATTCCCCGTTATTATTTAATTTTATAATTGTAAAGGTAGAGTATGCAAGTTTTCTCACCTTGCATTCAGGGAGGGTGTTCATTATCGTTTCCAGGGTTTCATCTATAGTAGACCCCTCCTTTAACATAGTGATAGCTATCTTTGAAGTCAGGGTAGCCAGGATATTTGCTTTAACTCCACTTCCAAGACCATCGGAGAGGACCAAAAGACATCCATCCTCTGTTTTTACAGTTTCCACCTTATCTCCACAGAGTTCCTCACCAAATTTATTTATACTTTTATATGAAGCATCTATATAATATTCCATTAAAGACTCTCCTCTCTGTTGAATACATCCTTCAATTTGTTGAAGGCCACCTTGGATTCTGCTGTTGTTTCCCCCAATAAACTGGCTATCTCCTGAGCTATTCTCATCTGTTTTTCCACCACTGTCTGGGTTATCTCAAAAGTTTTCTCCTTTAAAACTCTTATCTCTTCCTTTCTCAGCTCATCACTGGTTATATCGGTAAGTACTATCAATATCCCCTCTCTGGGGTTCATAGATATAATACTCACCCTCATATAAAGAGTCCCATCCAGGAATGATTGTTTTTTCCAGATGATATTTTCCCCTTCAGAGGAAACCATATCTAATTTTTCCCTGGATATAAATTCCTCTATAGACCGCTTCCTTGCTTCTTTCGGGGATATTCCAAAATATCTGCTGAAAGCCATATTACTCTCTATTATTTCATACTCATTGTTTAGTATAAGGATAGCGTTGGGTGAATTTTCAAATATTTCATTGGTCACTTTATCAGCACATTTTTTCATATAGTGGATACACATCTCCTTGTGAGACATCCCCCTGTATATGGATATAGCTTTTTCACGGCAGGTATCATAACCACATCCGCCACAGTTCAGTTCATCCTCCTTACTGTATTTTTCCAGAGTTCCCAAGATTTCAATTATCTCTTCCTCTGTAGGTATCTTTTCTTCAAATTTTTTATTATGAAAACTGGCACTAAAATCTATCTCACAGACACGGTCATTCTTTTCTGCTTTTTTATCATTTTCATTTAAATATTTTTTTAAGGTCTGTACCCTGGAAAAAGTAGATGAAGAAGCATTTGATCCTCCCGGACCTCCAAGACAACTCTGTTTACAGACACTTACTTCTACACAGGTTCCTGTGATAGTTCCCTTGGACAGTTCATCAAAAAGTTCCATGCATTCATCCAATCCATCTACCCTTAATTGAGTTAGATCCTTTTTCTCAATGCTCTCCCTGATCCCTTCCAGGATTCCTCCCACTACAGGGTAACTGCTCCCAAAATTACTTCCAAACCTGTCCACATCAAAGGACTCTTCATTTTGATAGTCTATCCCCTCATCTTTCAACCACTGGGATACCTCATCAAAGGTTAATACTGCATCTATGGCCCCTGTGTGTTTTTCAGATAATGATTCACACTTTTTGGCTATACAGGGCCCCAGAAAAACTGTTTTTTCCTTTGGGTTCTCTTTCTTCATCAGATACCCATGGGAGATCATAGGAGATGTGAAAGGCATCAGATATGGTATCAGAGTAGGATAATATTTTTCTATCAAAAGTACCACCGACGGGCAGCAGGTAGTTATATAGATTCCCTGGTCTGTACTCGATATATATTTTTCATATAATTTTGAGGTGATATCAGCTCCTACTGCTGTTTCCTCTATAAGGTTGAATCCTAATTTTTTTAACCCCCATATAAAGCCATTGGAGTTTTCATAAAACCCTCTGAAAGATGGAGCTATGGAGATATTTACCTTTTCGCCACTTTTAAGTGTTTTTTTCACAAAATCAAGATCCGAATGGATATTCCTGGCATTTTGAGGACAGCTGGAAAAACAATGTCCGCAGACAATACAGTGATCTGAAACTATATGAGCCTGGTCATCCTCTATCTTTATGGCTTTTACCCGGCATGTCCGGACACACTTATAACAGTTACTGCAATTTGCTTCTGAAAAATTCATTATCTTCATAGTCCTCTCTCCTTTATGATCTCTTTAAATTTTTTCTCTGCGTTTTCTTTGGAAAAAGAATAAATTCTTTCCTCACCCTCTATAACAGCAGAGACCCCTTCAGTACAATTATTTAAACAAAAGCAGGCTTTTAACTCCACCTCTTTTTCCAGCCCCTCTTCCTCTATAACTTTTGTAATTATCTTTATAACATCATAAGAGCCCTTTATATGGCAGGCACTTCCTACACAAACTTTTAAAATCATCTTTTCCCCCTTAACAAATTTCAGCCACCTATAAGGTACATATACCACCATCAATCTCTTTTTCAATTTTTACCATTAAAAATTTTAATTTTATTTCTTAATTTTTTAATTATCTTTTCAATAATAATATACCATATTATTATAGTTATTTCACAATTTTAAAGGGGGATCTCTGCCGATTAACTCCACTGTATTTCCAGATGATTTTATCAATATCTAGAACATTTATTTCAAATATTTTAATAGATTTCTGTTAATCCTTTTTCCTAGTCATAAAAAACTTTTTGATTTTATTTATGTGCCAAAAAAGCAATTGACATATTATGATAGATATGATATTATGGTCTAGTTACGCGTAGGTGGGGTTATCAGCAACCTGTGCCTGGCGATTAAATTTATGGAGGTGTTACAATGTACGCAGTAATCAAAACTGGAGGAAAACAGTACAAAGTTGCAGAAGGTGAAATTTTAAGAGTAGAGAAATTAAATGCTGAAGTTAACGAAACTGTTGAAATGACAGAAGTTTTATTAGTATCTAACAACGGAGAAATGAAAGTAGGAACTCCTGTAGTAGAAGGTGCAAAAGTGTTAGTAGAAGTATTATCACAAGGTAGAGCTAAAAAAGTTATTAACTTCAAATACAAACCTAAAAAGTCAACTCATAGAAGAAAAGGTCACAGACAATCATTCACTGAAATCAAAATCACTTCTATCCAAGGATAATGACAGAAATTACTCTCATTAGACAAGGGGAAGAAATTGTAGAATTTTATGGATGGAATCATGCTGAATACGGCGAACACGGTAGCGATATCTTGTGTGCTGCAATCAGTGCGATTTTACAACAAGGAGCAGCCGGTATTCTAGAATATCTAAATATCCCTGCTACTTATTCAACTAATAATGAAACAGGTTTTTTAAGACTAGATCTTAAAACTCCAGATGAAGAGAAGTTGGAAAAATTGGATATGACTATTCATAGTTATAATCAAATTGTTTTTAAAAACAAAAGGGAAATTAATGCAATATTAGGAAGTATGGTAGTAATGCTGGACCAACTAAAGGAGCAATATCCCAAATATATGAAGATTTTTGAAGAGGAGGCTAATTAATGTTTAGAATTGAATTACAACTATTTGCTAAGAAAAAAGGACAAGGTTCT
>CAZUGM010000117.1:0-7168 GCA_964619915.1 uncultured Fusobacteriaceae bacterium
GTTCCAGCTTCTATTACCAGGCTGGCTGCTTCCGGTATGGTCATAAAGTATCTGGTAATCTCCGGGTGGGTCAGGGTTATATTTCTTCCTTCCTCTATCAGTTTTTTAAATAGTGGAATTACACTTCCCTCACTTCCCAATACATTCCCGAACCTGGTTGCCATAAACTTTGTTTTACTCTTGGCGTCTTTATCCTCTACCAGGATCTCTGCTGCTCTTTTTGTAGCTCCCATTATATTGGTAGGATTGACAGCCTTATCGGTAGATACCAGGATAAACCTCTCCACCTCATATTTATCTGAGAGATCTATTATATTCTTAGTTCCGAATACATTATTTTTTATAGCTTCTTCCGGATTATGCTCCATGAGGGGAACATGTTTATGGGCTGCTGCATGAAATACCAGGTAAGGTCTGTATTTTTGGAATAAAAATTCCATCTTTTCCCTTTCCCTTACATTTCCAATCTCACTTATGAGATCCAGATCAGGATATTTTCTTTTCAGTTCCAACTCCAAGAAATATATGGTATTTTCATTTACATCTATGTTTACTATCTTTTTCGGATTATATTTAGCTATCTGTCTGGAAAGTTCCGATCCTATGGACCCTGCTCCTCCGGTAACAAAGATTACCTTACCCTGTATCCCTTTGGCTATATTGGCACTGTTTACAGCTATTGTTTCACGGCCCAAAAGATCCTCTACCTTTACATCCCTTATCTGGTTGAGATAAGAACTTCCCTCTAAGATATCATCGTAGCTGGGTAATACCTTTATTGAAATATTTTCCGTGTCTATCAGTTTATAGAGTTCCTTTATCCCCTTTCCCTTCATAGAGGGAATGGCTATTATGACTTCACATATATCGTACTCCTCTATCAGTCTCGGAAGATCAAACCTGGTTCCCATGACCCTCTTTGTATGGAGGATCATATTTTTTTTTCTGGGATCATCATCTATCAGTCCCACTATATCCAGTTTAAAACTAGCATTCTTGAGACTCTCACGGAGCAAGGCTTCTCCGGCTTCTCCGGCTCCCACCAACAGAGCTCTTTTTTTACTCTCCATACACCTTCTATTTTTTCTGATTCCTTCCAGGGTTCTTCTCAGCCTGAATGTAAACCTCCCTATAAGTAAGAAGGTTATCTCAAAAACTATGAAAAGTGCAAACATACTTATGGGAAATTTTCTCAAAGAAAATGACACCACTCCCAGGGCATGGATCATATTGGAGAGAAAAATTACACAGATAATATTAAATATATCCAGTGAGTCTGTATATCTCCAGCTCTTTTTATTTATTTTTAAGATAAAATTTAAAACAATGTAGATAATAAGAAATTGTGCAACATATCTTATTCTGAAATATTCTGACCATTCCCCTTCAAACCTTATCATAAAAGAAAATACAAAAGCCGAACTGAGTAACACTGTATCCAGCAATACTTTTATTGTGTTCCTTCTCTTGGCATTCGATAACATATCTTTCCCTCCCCAGTATATATCATATTCTCTTTACTACAACCATTTCCACCGCGACCCAAAAAAAAAATCAAAATTTTTTTAATTTAAACTTCTTTTTATAACGTTTAGATATTTTTTTCACGATTTCTATTTTAAAATTTATCCATACCTGTATTTACCTACAAATCTGAATATAATTCTACGGTATTTTACCACAAAACAATACATTAATTAAGTTTTATTTTACTTTTCTTGTGAAACCTTAACTTTTAAATGTTTTAATTTAGTATTTATAGACGTAATATTTTTTTATCTTAAATATAAAGATCAAATAAATAAAAAATAAACATATTTTTCCTTAATTTAAAAAAAAGGGACCCCCCTTTTTTTTAAATTTAGATTTTCAAACTCTTTTCTTTCGTTTATTTTACTATATTTTTATTTTTTTCTAATGTTATTAGAGGAAAATAAAATATTCGCATATCTGAAATGGAGTCAGTTAAGGGCGAAACCCTTAGACCTTGTTTTTGCATTGTATATTGTACATTTTTTGCTGTGACTTTTAGTCACGTGCAAAAAGATCTCTCGTATAGATTTTTTCACTAACGTCAGTTAGTGCACTACTAAGGCGATTAGTCACTATTACATCAGAAATTTCCTTGAATTCATCTAAATCCCTGATTACTTTGGAATTAAAAAATGATTCCTCCTTCAATACCGGTTCATAGATCACTACCTCTACCCCCTTAGCTTTAAGTCTCTTCATTATCCCCTGCACTGCTGAAGCACGGAAATTATCTGAATCCATCTTCATAGTAAGCCTATAGATACCAACTACCTTTGGATTTCTCTTTAATATCTTTCTGGCAACGTGATCCTTTCTTGTTGTGTTGGCATCTACTATCGCCTGAATTATATTATTTGGTACACTTTCATAGTTAGCTCTAAGCTGCTTTGTGTCCTTTGGCAGACAGTATCCACCGTATCCGAATGAAGGGTTATTATAGTGATTTCCAATTCTCGGGTCAAGCCCTACTCCCTCTATGATCTGCTTGGTATTTAATTTATATACTTCTGCATAACTGTCCAGTTCATTGAAGTATGCTACCCTCATAGCCAGATAGGTATTAGAAAATAATTTTACTGCCTCTGCTTCTGTGGATTCTGTAAATAAGATAGATATATTTTCTTTAATAGCACCCTCTGCTAAAAGATTAGCAAATATTCTTGCTCTTTCACTGTCTTCCCCTACTATTATCCTGGAAGGGTGAAGGTTGTCATAGAGTGCCTTTCCCTCCCTTAAAAATTCCGGGGAGAAGATAATATTATCTGTATCAAATTTTTCCTTGATCCCTTTAGTGTATCCTACAGGTACTGTAGATTTAATAACCATAGTAGCATTAGGGTTTATTTCTAATACATCTTTAATAACTACCTCAACTAAGCTGGTATCAAAGAAGTTATGTACTTCATCATAGTTTGTAGGAGTAGCTATAATTACATATTTTGCATCTTTATATGCTAACTCTTTATCTAAAGTTGCCTTTAGGTTCAATTCCTTTGTAGCTAAATATTCCTCAATCTCATTATCTGCGATAGGAGAAATTTTGTTATTTATCATATTTACCTTTTCTTCTATTACGTCTAGTGCTACTACCTCATGATTTTGTGCTAAAAGTACTGCATTGGATAGTCCTACATAACCAGTACCAGCTATTGTTATTTTCATCTTACATCCCCTTATTTATTTAATTGTAATGTCATAAAATTTTACAATATATAATTCATTGTCAATTGTACATTGCCTTTATTTCCCTGTTCCTGTTACACATATTTTCATTTTCTCGACTCCTAATATTATTTTAGCCAATTCTTTTTCACATAAATCATTATATTTCTTACCATAAACCTTATAAAAACCTACTCCAATTAAAGTCCAAATCAATAAAGCTAGATAACGTGGATAGCTTTATGACTTCTCAAATTAACATTACAGGTTTCTAAATTTTTATTTCACCATAATTTTTTGAAATCTTTTCCATAATATAATCTGTATGCTTTCCAAATAAAGGCCCATTAGCCGTTTGATGAAATATAATTTCTTGAAAATTAGTGTTCATTTCAATTAGACAAACTTCTTCATTTTCATTTATAGCAATATCCCAAGAAATCAAATCAAAATATTTTAATTCTTTATGCAATAAAATAACAATTTCTTTTACTTTATTAAAATTTTCAATCTTAACTCCTCCTACTTTTACTTTTGTACTTGGGTGCCTATCTACTTTTATTTTTCTAGCTAAAAACGCTTCTTTTTTCAAAACCCCTTTATCTATATCTACTCCCACAGCTATTCCACCGCTTCTTCCAGGATTATCTGCTATACAACCTATATTTCCAAATCTAGCAACCACAGATAAAATAAAAATTTCTTTATCTCTTCTAAATGTCATTACTCTTAAAGTATTTACAGAACCTGAATAAATTTTATTAAAATTATTTCCTTTTTGAGATATTTTTTCTTGAATCAAAAAATTTTTTTCATAAATTTTTTCAATTTCTTTGAAAGATAAATATTTATCTTTTAGTCTATAATTAGATTTTTTTACTTGAAGTAGTTCAACTCCACTTCCTTGATTACTGTCTATAGAAGGCTTTATTATATACTCACCATCTTTCAACTTTATTTCTTTTTTATCAATTAAATTGTCTTCATGGTTGTAGTACCTACCATGAATATTTTTATAAAATATTTTAGGAACTTTTATAAGACTATTAAATTTTTCTAAAGTTGATTTATCTTCATAAGCTATACTCATTTTTTTATTATTAAAAAAAGGTTCTATATATAAATACATTAAAGACTCTGGAATATATCTTTTATCAAAAGTATAGCAATTTTTAAAGAAAGCATAGGCTTTAAAGTTATTTACCTCTATATTATATCTTTTAAAATACTCTTTGATTTTTTCTTTCTCACTTAAAGAGATGTCTTTTTTTTCTAAATCCATCATAACTTTATTATATCTTTTTATCTTTTTATCCTTTTGTATGGTTTTTATTCTTTCATAAATACTCTTTTTTAAACCCCTCAACATTATTCTACTCCTTTTTTTTGTAAAGTTGTCTATTTTCATATTCTAATTTCCAAAACTCACCCCAAATTTCATCCCAACATAGGGGTTCAAACTGCTCAAATCCATTACCATGAGTCTGAGTTAATTCACCAAAATAAATTTTACCGTTAACAAAATAAAAATCAACTCTTATATAATCAAAATCTTCCAATAAACTTATTGCTAGCTTTTTCATCTCAGAAAAATTATTAGGCTCTTTTATAGGTTTTGAATGCAGATAACTAGAATTATGTTTCACCTCAACAAAATTCCAATTTTCATCATAAATATTTCTTTTATGTCTATCAAATCTTCCCTCATCAACTTGAATAAAAATCTTATTGTTGCCTTTATTTTTAAAGCAGTGAAATTTATAATCTTCTGGAATTTTATCATTATCTAATAACAATTCTTCTACCATAATTTTAGATTCTATTAAACTATAAAAATCTTGATATGTTGCATAGCCAAAGGTTTCTTTTAATGCCTCATTCATCTTTAAAGCTAATTTCTCCAAATCAACTTCATTTTTATTTCTGACTATCTCTATATGATTTTCACCTGATCCATGATTAGTCTTAATTACAAATTGATTGGGCAGCCTTTTCAAATCCTCAACTGTTATCTTATCGTATACTCCCAATAGCGGTATTAAATATTCTTCTCCTATTTTTTCTTTAACATACTCTCTTACCTTATACTTGTCTGCAATTAAAGACATGAATTCATAGTTTCCATACACTTTTCTATATTGAATTTTCTCATTAAAAGTCTTGGGTTTCTTCAAATTCAGTTCATAACCATGTATTTTTTTAAATTTTTTCTTTAAAAATACTTTATTACTTATCCGTTCTTTAGTGGCCAATCCAAAAGTTCCCTCAACAAATTTTGAAACAACTTTTTTCATAGTTCTTTTTATGCTCATTTTTCCCGCCTCTTTTTAAAATATTATACACATCAATCCTATACTCTTAGTAAATCTATCGACAAATTTCTTGATTTCATTTTTAACTCCTTCTATTTATTACTATTTTTTTTATAAAATCTTGCATATTCTTTTCTTTCAAAATTATTAGATTTAAAGTATAAATAATTATACCTATTGATATTAAAATTAATAACTTTAATAATAATTGACTCTGTAAATTTATACTGAGTAAATAAATAACAACTCCCATAATAATTGATGCAAATAATATTTTCATTTTATTTTTATCGATTAAACTAAAATTTTTAAAAACTTCTCTTCCTGAAATTAATCTGTAACTTATTGCTATACATTCGGCTAAAATTGTTCCAACTGCTGCACCACTTGCTTTAAATATTGGTATAAAGATAAAATTAAAAATTATATTTGCTACAGACGCGATTACTTGTCCCTTCATAAATACTTTTTCTTGATTATTAGCAATAAGGTTTTGGCCTGAAAAAAAAGCAAACGCCATCACGGGTATTAAAAAAGAAAATATTCTAAATACACTTATAGCTTCTAAAAATTCAGACCCTGCTAATAATTGTATTATATCCGGCGCTAATATAAACATCCCTATGGTAGAAGGAATAGCAATTATTAAAGATAAATCCAACCCCTGATTCCCCAATTTATAATATTCTTTATATTTTTTTTTATTGATAAGATTGCATAACCGGGGATAAAAAACTGTAAATACAGCTGTGGTTATCATTAATGGCATTCTTCCTAATTTATTAGCGATAGAGTAATATCCTAAAGTTCTTTCGTCTACAAGTGTTCTTACCATTACCGAATCAAAATTGGAAAATATTGTTGTAGCAAGGCTTGTCGTAAATAAAATCAATATAGGATTAAAATGTTTTTTTAATCTTATTTTTTTTAACATCTCTTTATCAAAAGATACATATTGAAATATTTTTTTAAAATTTAAAATATTTGAACCCATCAAAGAGAAAATTAAAATTCCAACATAAATTAAATAATCATTTCTATCTTTTATTAAAATAAATATAAAGATACCAGAAATAACTTTAAATAATATTGATCTTTTAGTTATATATTCTTGATTTTCTATTCCTTGATAAAACCATTCTACACCCATAAAATTTAATATTATATAAATAAAATATAAATATAGTAAAGCCTTATATTGTTCTAAATAAGGTATAAAATTAACACTTAATATATATATTAAACTAATTATTCCTGTTGTTAATAATAGAATTATTAATAACTCTAAGACCAATATACTCATCTTTTCTCTATTCTCTCTTACAAATGCTACTTCCCTCTTTCCATAACTAGGTATCCCTAAGTTTATAAATAAAATAAAATACATAATTATAGATCCTGTAAATTGAACTTTTCCTAAATTTTCAGGACCTAATACCCTAGCAACATAAGGAAATACCAGTAAAGTGAATAATAAACCACTTATCATTCGCACTGAGTACATTATAAAATTATGTTTTAAACTTTTAATTTTCATACTGCTCCTTTAATCTTTTTTGTTTGATTCAATTTTTTTATCTAATCTTTTGATATTTTTTTTCAACAATCATTTCTTTTCTTTTACTTATTATTTTTTCTATCAATAACTTAGGATTTTTTAT
>CAZUGM010000118.1:0-2692 GCA_964619915.1 uncultured Fusobacteriaceae bacterium
AAATGATCCGGATACAGTCATTACATACTCGAGATTTTTAATCGATGTTTTTAATGATTATGATGGAGCTTTTAAAGCTTTGAAAACATATATTGCGCGAGAAAAAAATAACCGTGTAATATTAGAACTCGCTAAACTAAGTTTTGAGGTAGGTAAAATAAATGACACTGAACTATATCTAAAGCTGTTAACAGATGCCTATAAATATGATTTAGATGTTTTAAATTTAAAAAAAGAGGTAGCAGTGTATCATAAAAAACCTGGAGATGTTGAAAAATATCAAAAAATAATTGAAAAGGTGAGTGATCTAGATCATGAAGAATATCAGAATTAGAGTTTGCGGGATTTTAGAAAAAGACGATGAATTACTTTTGGTTAAACATATAAAAAATAATAATGAATACTACCTCCTTCCTGGGGGCGGAGTAGATCACGGCGAAGACTTTATAACAGCTCTTAAAAGGGAGTTTATGGAAGAGTGTAATCTGGATGTAGAGGTAGAAGATATGCTGTTTATATCTGAAGGAATAGCTCCTGACGGCGGACGTCACATTGTAAACGTTTATTTTAAAGTTTCCTATGTAAGCGGTGACCTGCAGGTCGGACTGGATGGCAGTAACTTAATCGGTGTAGAATATATTAAGAAATCAGAGCTGGAAAATGTTATACTATATCCAAATACAAAAAAAGAATTAAAAGAATATTTTGAAAACAAAGATACTGGGATAAAGTATCTGGGGAATAGATGGGAATAATAATTAAATAAGTAACGCAATATGCTATGTTTACGTTAGTAAACTACTGTCTCAAGATTCAGAGATTATATAATAATCTCTAGAAATATTTGTGATCCCACTTGCTGGTAGTATATTGGTGATCCCTTTAGGGGTAAAAAAAAATAAATATAAAATTGTATGAATAATGCTTTATGCTTACTTAACAATTAAGGGAGAAAGAAAAATGAATTTAAAGAACTATATAGCACTTGTAGAAGATTATCCAAAGGAAGGGATAAAGTTTAGAGATATAACACCCTTACTGGCAAATGGAGAAGCTTTTAAAAAAGCAACCGATGAGATAGTGGAGTACGCCAAAGAAAAAAAGATCGATCTGGTAGTAGGTCCTGAAGCCAGAGGATTTATCTTTGGATGTCCTGTTTCCTATGCATTAGAGGTAGGATTTGCTCCAGTAAGAAAACCTGGAAAATTACCCAGAAAAACAGTGGAATATGAATATGATTTGGAATACGGAACTAATACTCTATGTATGCATCATGATTCTATTAAACCTGGTCAGAGAGTTCTTATAGTCGACGATCTATTGGCTACTGGAGGAACAGTTGAGGCAACTGTAAAGATAATTGAAGATTTAGGTGGGATTGTTGCAGGGATGGCATTTCTTATTGAATTAGAGGATCTGAATGGCAGAGATAATTTAGCAGGTTATGATATTATGACTTTAATGAAGTACTAAAGTATTAATAAGAAAGCGACACTTGGTGTCGCTTTCTTATTAGTACTTAAATTAAGTATATTTATTTTAAAAATTTTTAAGGAAGGAATTTTATGGAATATAAATCAAATATTGCGGAAGAGCTAAAAAAAAATAATTTAAAGATAGATGAGGATATGATCTTTTCTGCCTATGAATTTGCAAGGGAATCCCATGTGGGACAGTACCGTAAATCAGGAGAGGAATATATAGTCCATCCTGTAGAAGTTTCTAAAATACTCATCAATATGAAGATGGATACCGAAACTATAACAGCTGGATTTTTACATGATATTGTAGAAGATACTATGACCACTATACAGGACATTGAGTATAATTTTGGCCGCGAAGTAGCCAGACTGGTGGATGGGGTAACTAAACTTTCAAATCTCCCTGTAGGCAGCAATAAACAGCCTGAGAATATCAGAAAGAGGATCGTAGCCATGGCCAGTGATGTAAGGGTTGTTATCATTAAGTTAGCTGATAGACTGCATAACATGCGTACATTGAAATTCATGCCTGCGTATAAACAGGAGAGGATCGCAAGGGAAACTCTGGATATCTTTGCACCATTGGCCCACAGAATTGGGATGGCAAAGATAAAGTGGGAGTTAGAAGATCTGTGCCTGTATTATCTGGAACCTGAAATCTATAGAAAATTAGTTAAAATGGTCAACAATAAAAGAGTTGAAAGGGAAGAATACACAAGTGCCATCTTAAGAAATATGAAAAAAATTATTCGTGAAAGCAATATAGACGGGATAGTTTCTGGACGGGCTAAACAGTTTTATAGTATCTATAAAAAAATGTATGAAAAGGGAAAGAGTTTTGATGAACTATATGATCTCACAGCTGTCAGGGTTCTAGGGGATACAGAGGGGGAGTGTTACAATATATTGGGTCTTCTCCACAGTCATTGGAAACCTGTTCCAGGTAGGTTTAAAGACTATATAGCAGTTCCTAAATCCAACGGCTATCAATCTATCCATACTACTTTGGTAGGTCCCCTAGGGAAGTTTGTCGAGGTACAGATAAGAACTAAAGATATGCATGCTATTGCAGAGGATGGAATAGCTGCCCACTGGAACTATAAGGAAAAAAGAAATAATTCCAAAGCTGATAATGTTTATTCATGGCTCCGTAAGATATTGGAATGGCAAAATGAAGCCCTTCAACCAAACCCAGCGTAACGATACCTACA
>CAZUGM010000118.1:2748-7093 GCA_964619915.1 uncultured Fusobacteriaceae bacterium
TTGAATGAAACAGTATTTGTTTTTTCTCCTAAAGGAGACGTTATCGAACTGTCTAAGGGATCTACTCCCCTGGACTTTGCATTTCATATCCATACAGAGGTAGGCTATAAATGCATAGGAGCCAAAGCCAACGATAAGATTGTTCCAATCGATTATAAACTCCAAAACGGAGACAGGATCGATATTATAACATCTAATATCTCAAAGGGGCCTGGCAGGGATTGGTTAAATATAGTTGCTACCCAGAGTGCTAAAAGTAAGATAAGAAGATGGATAAAGGAAAAAAACTTTGATGAAAATCTAAAGATAGGAAAGGAGATCTTTGAAAAAGAACTGCTTAAGGTGGGATCTTCTGTAAAACAGATTGAAAACAGCTCTGAAATAAAGGAATATCTAAATAAAAATTCAATCAATAATTTTAATGAACTGCTTATTAAAATAGCTTCTAAAGGTTTAAATGTGACCCTTCTGGCAGAAAGATTGGTAAAAAAAGATGAAAAAATAGAACTTGAACCTATAGAAGATTACCAAAATGAAACTCCTAAAAGAAAAAGTCGGAAAAAAAATGATTATGGTGTTATAATAGATGGTCTTGATAATACTATTATTCGATTTGCAAAATGCTGTACTCCCCTTCCTGGAGATGAGATTGGTGGATATATAACTACCTATGGAGATATAGGCATCCATAGATTGGACTGTAAAAACTATATAAATTTAATTGCCCGTGATCACAATCGAGAGATAGGGGTTAGATGGGATGATGAAGTTATAGGCAGAAAGATCAATAAATACAGGTTTAAATTTACCATAGTTACCACAGACAGAGCAAATATCCTCTTGGAAATTGTAAAAATTATAGCTGATCATAAGATAGATCTGGAAGGGGTAAACTCCGGTCATATTAAAAACGGAGCTGAAAGACTTTCAGTTATCGAGATCACTATAGATATCAATGAAAAGAGGGACTATGAAAAATTGATCAACCATATTGTAAATTTAAAAGATGTAATAGAGATCAGAAGAAATAAAAACAATTAAGAACACTTTTCTATTAAAAAATTGAATAGGAGAGGTAAAAAGGAGTATAAGATGAAAAAATTACCAGTAAATTATGAATTGTCCCATATAGATGGAAAGGCAAGAGCGGGAGTTATAACCACTCCCCATGGAGATATAAAAACTCCAGTATTTATGCCAGTTGGAACACAGGCAACAGTAAAAACAATGAATCCCGAGGAAGTTAGAGAGTTAGGGGCAGATATTATCTTAGGAAATACCTATCATTTATTCCTTAGACCAGGTGACGATGTAGTCGCTAAATTTGGAGGATTACATAAATTTATGAACTGGTCTCACCCGATATTGACAGATAGTGGTGGTTTCCAAGTATTTAGTCTGGGAGCTATCAGAAAGATAAAGGAGGAAGGAGTATACTTTAGATCTCATATTGACGGATCTAAAAGATTTATCTCCCCTGAAAAATCTATAGATATTCAAAATAATTTAGGTTCAGATATAGTTATGCTATTTGACGAGTGTCCTCCCGGTCAGTCTTCTAGAGAGTATTTAATTCCTTCCATTGAAAGAACTACCAGATGGGCTAAAAGATGTGTAACAGCCCATAAAAGACCTGATGACCAGGGTTTATTTGCCATAGTTCAGGGTGGAATATACGAGGATCTGAGAGATAAGAGTATGAATGAATTGATGGAGATGGACGAAAGTTTTTCTGGATATGCCATAGGTGGACTAGCAGTAGGAGAGCCCCGTGAAGATATGTACAGAATATTGGATTATATAACTCCTAAACTGCCTGAGCATAAGCCTAGATACCTAATGGGTGTAGGAGAGCCTCTTGACATGTTAGAAGCTGTAGAGCACGGTGTGGACATGATGGACTGTGTACAGCCATCTAGAATTGGTAGACACGGGACTACATTTACAAAATATGGAAGATTAGTTATAAAAAATGCTAAGTATTCCCTTGATCCTAGACCATTGGATGAAGACTGTGACTGTTATGTATGCAAAAACTATACTAGAGGATATATCAGACATCTATTTAAAGCCAATGAGATGTTGGGGCAGAAATTAGCTACTTATCATAACCTTTATTTCTTAATAAAGATGATGAATGGCGCGAGAGATGCTATCATAGATAAAAGATTTATTGCCTTTAAAGAGGAGTTTATAAGTAACTATACTCAAGGTAAGGACAGTGAGTGGATAATACCTCAGAGAATAGAGGATTAAAATTTTAACAGAAAAAAAGCAGGGAACATTCCCTGCTTTTTTTTAATCTCCTTATGCCTCAAAACTCACCTCTAAATCCTCGGAATCCATGGGAGAAAACTGATTTTGAAATTCTTTTGGATTGGTAATAAATATAGGATAGTGAACTATAAGGGTTGTGTTGTTATATATTGTAAAATCATCTAGAATAAATCCTTCCACATCCCCTACTTTAACCCTTATCTTGGTGAGTTTAGTCAAAAATACATCCAAAGCACCCAGGTCTAAATCCAGGAGTTCTTCAAGTGCACTCTCTGAAAAGATTGCCTGGTTTACAGGGTTGGTATAACTCCTTGTGGTATCGCTGAGAAAAGAGACAAACTTTACAACCAGGGGCATGTAGAGGCTGCTTATATCCGACTCCAACTTATTCATAATTTTTTGGGTGATAGGATGAAGCTGTTTCTTTAAATTTTCAGCTTCCTTTTTTTCATACTCTAAATCATCTACAGCTTCATATATGTTTGCAATCCTCTCTTCATCATTTGGTTCTTTGGCCAAAATTGCAGTTACCCCTTCTACCGGAATTCCCTGTTGTTTAAGTTCATCAATTATACTTTTTTCCTTTTCCACCATCCCCCTGTATACTACTTCGGCCATCTCATTGAAGATATCATAAACACCACTATAAAAAGCCGTCATCTGCTCATATTCCAGACTCCCTTCCTCATCCTTGGAATCTTCCAATTGACTGAGAATATTTCCAATTCCTACAATCAATTCATCCTCTAAATATCTGGAGAGGAGACGTACATCCCTTAATTTCATGTTGATCTCTAATTTAATATTTTTATTTTCAATGTCACTTTGATTATAGATAACTTCATTCATAGTTTCCCACCTCATTTTAAAATTCTAGTAATCTTAACTGTCTTAACTATTTATTGGCAAAAATAAATAGTTTCCTTTATTCATAATCTCCTAACCTGTAAAAATAATATTTTCATATTTATTGTATCTATGGTAAAATTAACCTTAGTGATAATAAAAATCAGAGGAAAATCAGGAGGATTTTATGAATAATAACGATGTACTACGTAGATTTAGATACGCTTTGGATATGAGTGATAAAGAGGTAATGCTTGCATTTAAAGAATCAGGACATATAGTGGATAAAGAGGGAGTTCTAAATCTTTTAAAAAAAGACGAGGAAGAAGGTTTTGTGAAATGCAACAATAAATTACTGGGAATGTTCTTTGATGGTGTAATAGTACAAAAAAGAGGGAGACAAAAGGTAAAACCCGGAGAAACTCCAAGAAAACCCGAGGTGATGACTTCTAATAATATCAACAACCAAATCCTTAGAAAAATAAAGATAGCTTTAAACTTAAAAACTGAAGATATGGTAGCCATATGGGAGTTAGCGGATATCTATATTTCAAACTCAGATGTAACGGCATTATTTAGAAAAAAAGGGCATAAGAACTATAAGGAATGTCTGGATAAATTTTTGAGAACTTTCTTAAAGGGATTAGCGGTAAAATATAGAAAGTAGGAGTGATAAGATGGAAATTTTTAATCTGAAAAAATCAAAACCAACAAAAAACAGGATAAAAAAAGATCTGACTGCTGAAGAAAAACAAATATGGAACTATATAAAGGATAGAAAACTCTACAACCTGAAATTTAAAAAACAAACTGAGATAGGAAAATATACTGCTAATTTTTACTGTCCGGAAATAGAGTTTATGATAGAGATTGATAACGGTAAACATACCATTAAATATGAAAAAACAAGAACCGAATATTTGCAATCTGTAGGAATAATCGATCTTAGATTTACCAGCAGTGAGATAAAGAGTAATTTAAACGAGATACTACAAAGGATAGAGACAGCTGTAAGCGGACTTAAAAATTAAATATCTAAAAAGAAAAACTGAACTCCTGATTGGGGTTCAGTTTTTTCTTCTTTAAAGTTCTAAATTTACAACCTTTTACTTATTTGGAAAATTTTTTTTAAATATTGGATACAGCTCACTTTCTTCTTTGGTTATTCTATATACCAGCTTACCTATTATATCTTCTATATCTTGATTAAAACTTTCAGTTT
>CAZUGM010000119.1:0-7027 GCA_964619915.1 uncultured Fusobacteriaceae bacterium
AATAGACACATCTAATGCTGATACAGGTTCATCACAGACAATAAACTTTGGATTTAATGACAGAGCACGGGCTATACCAATTCTTTGTCTTCTTCCTCCATCCAATTCATGGGGGTATGTATTTAATAATCTTTGACTTAATCCTACTAAGTCCATCAGTTCTTTTACTTTATTACTTAATTCTTTTTTATTACTAACTAATTTATGAATAATTAATGGCTCTCCTATGATCTCACTTACAGTCATCCTAGGATTTAGAGAGGCAAAGGGGTCCTGGAATATTATCTGCATATCCTCTCTTAATTTTCTCATTTGATTCTTGTCAAATTCTCTTATACTCTGACCTTCAAAAAATATCTCTCCATCTGTAGCTTCTAATAATCTTAAAATTACCCTTCCAGTTGTAGATTTACCACAACCAGATTCTCCTACTATTCCCAGAGTTTTACCTTTTTCTATGGAAAAATTCACTCCATCTACTGCATGCAGCATCCCTTTAGGAGTTTTAAAATGTTTTTTTAAATTTCTTACTTCTAATATTTTATCTGCCACCTTTATTCCTCCCTATATCCATTCTTGTTTAACGTCTTCTTCGAACATCAAACACTTAATTCTGTGTCCATCAATACTTGTATGTTTTGGTACTCTGCTAGAACAAATATTTCTCGCTTTATCACATCTAGGATGAAATGGACATCCAGAAGGTAAATTTGTCGGATCCGGCATACTTCCTTTGATTGGGCTAAGCCTAGTAACATCACTGTCTAAATTTGGTATAGAACCAAATAATCCCATTGTATATGGATGTTTTGTAGATTCAAATATGTCCTCTATCTTTCCATATTCTATAATTTCTCCACCATACATTATTGCTACCTTATCACAAACTTGAGCTACTACCCCTAGATCATGTGTTATCATAAGCATAGCTGTCTTAAATTTCTCCTTCAAGTTGTTCATAAGATCCAATACCTGGGCTTGTATAGTAACATCTAAAGCTGTTGTCGGTTCATCTGCAATGAGTAATTTAGGATTACATGCAAGAGCTATGGCAATTACCACCCTCTGTTTCATTCCACCGGAAAATTGATGGGGATAATCATTATATCTTGCTCCTGGAATACCTACTAATTCCAGCATCTCTTTTGCTTTATCAACTGCTGTTTCAATATTTATATCCTGATGAATTAAGATTACTTCTGATATTTGTTCCCCAACACTCAATACTGGATTTAATGAAGTCATTGGATCTTGAAATATCATAGATATTTTATTTCCTCTGATTCCTCTCATATCATCTTCAGAAAGTGACAATAAATCTCTTCCTTCAAATTCAACATTTCCACTTATTATTTCACCTGGAGGATTTGGGATCAGTCTCATTATTCCTAAAGCTGTAGTGGTTTTCCCCGCTCCGGTTTCTCCTACCAGACCTAATGTTTCTCCCTCTTTTAAATCTAAATTGATACCATTTACTGCTTTTACTACTCCGTCTTCAGTCTTATACTGAATACTAAGATCTTTTATATTTAATAATTTATCACTCATAAAGTGTATCTCCTTTTTAATTTAATTATGATTTTAACCTTGGATCTAATGCGTCTCTAAGCCCGTCTCCAACTAAGTTTAAAGCTAAGATAGTGATTACTATTGCTATACCTGGAATAGTCGTTACATGAGGTGCGTATCTAAGATATTGTCTACCTCCCGAAAGCATTGCTCCCCACTCTGGTGCAGGTGGTTGAATCCCCAGTCCTATAAAACTAAGTCCCGCTGTAGAAAGTATTGCTCCTGCTACTCCCAATGTTCCCTGAACAATTACCGGAGCAAGTGCATTTGGTATGATATGTTTAAATATAATTCTAAAATCATCTGCTCCAATTGCTTTAGCTGCTTCTACAAATTCCTGATCTCTTATTGAAATTACAGATGCTCTTACAATTCTTGCATACCCTGGTACTGAAGATATACTGATTGCAAGCATAAGATTAAATAAGTTTGGTCCCAATGCTGAAACAATTGCGATAGCCAGTAAGATACTAGGTACTGCAAGGAAAACGTCCATAATTCTCATGATAATGTTATCTAACTTACCTCCATAATAACCAGCTATAGCCCCTAATGTTCCACCAGCAACTATTGAAATCCCAACAGCCAAAATACCAACTTGGAGTGATACACGGGCTCCATGAATAAGTCTGGCAAACATGTCTCTACCATATTCATCGGTTCCAAAAATGTGGGCTCCACTTGGACTTTGTAATCTATCCTTTAAATTCTGCTTGATTGCTACACTGTCATATGGAGCAATGACATCTGCAAAAATAGCCAGCAATATTATTACTCCTAGAATTGCAAGTCCCGCCATAGCCATATTATTTTTTTTCAATCTTCTCCATACTTCAGCCATCTGACTTCTTTTTTTATTTACAGTTTCAACAGAAGAATTTTTCTCTATATTTTCACTGCTTAGTACTTCTGACATAATTAAATCCTCCTTTTATTTATATTGAGATTTTACCCTAGGGTCTACAAATCCATATAAGATATCTACAAATAGATTTACTATTGAAAACGTTGTTGCAAGGAATAAAACCGCTGCTAGTACAACCGGTGTATCCTTACTTCTAATAGCTTCTACCATCATTCTTCCCACTCCAGGCCAAGAATAAACAGTTTCTGTAAGTACAGCTCCACCCAATAAATATCCAAATTGCAGTCCTACAACTGTGATTACCGGAATTAATGCATTTTTAAGAGCATGTTTATTGATAACTTTTTTCTCGGTAACACCCTTAGCTCTGGCTGTTCTGATATAATCCTGCCTTATTACTTCCAGCATAGATGATCTGGTCATCCGGGTAATTATCGCTGCTGCTCCTGTCCCCAAGGTGATAGATGGAAGGATCAAACTACTCCAGCCTCCAAATCCACCTGACGGCAGCCATCCCAGTCCCACTGAGAAAAATAAAATTAACATAAGTCCTAACCAGAAGTTCGGCATGGCAACCCCTAAAAGAGCTGCGATCATACTAACACTATCCATAATTGAATATTGTTTTGTGGCTGATATAATCCCTACCGGTATACCAATTAATATGGCTATTATTACACCAATTATTGCCAGGATCAGTGTGTTTGGAAACCTTTGGAATATCTCTCCAAATACCTCTCTACCACTTGTATACGATCTCCCAAAATCTCCCTGTACTGCATTTAGAACAAATCTTCCATACTGCATTATGAATGGGTCATTTAACCCCATTTCCTCTCTAAGTGCTAATACCTGTGCTTTAGGAGCACTTTCTCCTAAGATAAGTTGTGCCGGATCTCCAGGCGTAAATGACATTATTGAAAATACTAAAAATGATACACCTAATAAAACAGGTATCAATAATAATAATCTTTTAAATATATACTTATGCATGTTTCCTCCCTGATTTTTATATTTATTTCTTAAAAAAATTACCCTCTAAAATTTACTATTTCAGAGGGCAATTAAGATTATTTTTGTTGATCAAAATACACTCCGTAGATCTTATGATGTCCTGCTGGATTTAATTTAAATCCTTTTACATCTTTATTGCTACCAGCATTCATTGTTTGGTAATATAATGGATCTACCGGTAAGTCTTCCATGATTTGCTTTTGAATTTTAGCATATAATTCTAATCTTTCTTTTGGATCTGTAGATGATTTAGCTTCATCTAACCACTTGTCTACATCGTTATTTGCATAGAACGATCTGTTTCCAGCTCCACTGTTAAATAAGGCATTTAATCCATAGTCAGCATCTCCTGTAGTAGTTACCCAACCTAAGATAAACATCTCATGATCTCCTCTTGCAGTTCCATCTAAGTAAGCTCCCCATTCTACTGGTTCTACTGCCATCTCTATTCCTACTTGCTTTAATTGATCCTGTACAATAGTTGCAATTTGTAATCTTACTGGATTATCATTTGTCCAGATTGTAGTTTTGAAACCATTTGGATATCCTGCTTCAGCTAATAATTTCTTAGCTAATTCCGGGTTGTATTCATATGATTTTGCATCTTTATCATATCCAAATACTTTTGGACCTATAGGTGAATTTGCTTTTGATCCGGCACCGTCTAATACTACGTCGATGATGATATCTACATCTATTGCATGTCCAATAGCTTGTCTAACTAATTTATTATCAAATGGTGCTTTTTCGAAGTTAAATCCGATATATGCCATAGATAATGATTCTTCTTCTATCAAGTCTAAGTTTTCGTTGCCTTTAACTTGATTTTTATCGATAGGTTCAATATCGTATGCGATATCTACTTCACCAGTTTCTAAACTGATAGTTCTATTTGTTCCTTCAGTTATATTTCTAAAGACTACATTTTTAAGTTCAGGAGCTCCCAAGAAGTAATCTTCATTTGCTTTTAATACAATTTTATCTCCAGAATCCCATTTTACAAATGCATATGGTCCTGTTCCTACTGGGTTTTGTCCATAGTCATCTCCGCCTTCAGTAACAGCTTTTTCATTTAAGATAGAAGATGCTGTATGTGCTAAATGGTGTAATAATGGTCCAAATGGCTCCTTCGTAATGATCTTAACTGTATAATCATCTACAACTTCAACCTTATCCACAGCTTCTATAATGTGATGAACTGTTGGTGAAGCTAACATCCCTTCAATTGTAAATTTAACGTCTGATGCTTTTAATTCCTCTCCATTGTGGAATTTTACTCCCTTTCTTAAGTGAAAGATAGTTGTTTTAGAATCTGGCTGATCCCATGATTCCGCAAGAGAAGGTACGATATTCATATCTCCATCAGTCGACACCAAACCATTATAAATTTGTGCTGATACTCTAGATGATGGTTGGTCATTTGATGCATGTGGATCCAGTGATTTAGCGTCAGCCCCTTGAGCTACCACCAAAGTATCTTTTATCTTAGTTTCTTTTTCCCCACCGCCACAGGCTGTTAATGTTAATAAGACAACCAATGATGAAATCAATAATAAAACTTTTTTCATATTTTCCTCCCTATTTTTTCTTATTTTTTTAAGCTTTTTCTAAGATAATACTACTCCATTTTTTTCAGTTTGTCAACAAAAAAGATGAAATGAGTGTATCGTTTACTTACTTTTTTGTTTGATTACCGAATATTTATAACTGATTAGCAGTATATACTAAAAAAATAACACTCGTAATCTATCAATATTTAAAATCAAATATTTTATTGAATAGATCAAATTTTAAAACAAATATTATTTTTCTAAAAAAACTTTCATAGTAAAGTTTACCTCTAAATAAATTAAATTCAAAATTTATTTTAATTTTTTATTCTATTCTTTAGAATTTTATAAGAAATTTTATTTTTTTATAATCTTATATTATTTTCGTATCTCAATATGTAGTTTATGGATAATTATCTTTCCTTTTATTGTAAAAGGGAAATAATTTCTAAGCAAGAATTTTTAATAGAAAAAAACCTGTAATAGCACTTTTTTAAGTGCCAGCTTCACAGGTTTTTTTCTATCTCATTCTACCTTTTTAATCTCTCCCTTCAACTCTTTTTTTTTATTCATTATTTTCTAAAATTATTTTTTTACTGATTTTTTCCGGCAATTCCTCAAAGTTTTTAAATTCCAGTGTAAACTCTCCCCTTGCCTGGGTAAGGGCTCTTAGATCCGTGGTATACTTTAACATCTCCCTCTGAGGTGCCTCTACACTTATCCTCTGCTGTTCTCCAAGGGGAACTATTCCTAATATTTTCCCCCTCCTTTTATTTAAATCACCTATTACGTCTCCTAAATAATCATTGGGAACTAAGACCTCTACCTGCATTATCGGTTCTAAAATTACAGGTTCGGCTTTAGGTACCCCCAATCTATAAGCAAGCATAGCTGCCATCTTAAAGGAAAGTTCATTTGAATCTACACTATGATAAGAGCCGTCCAAAAGAGTTGCTTTGAAATTAATCAGCGGGTAGCCTGCTAAAATCCCTTTTTGACTTGCTTCAACTATACCTTTTTCCACTGCTGGTATATACTGCTTTGGAACCGTTCCTCCCTTGACCTTATCTACAAATTCAAATTTTTCACTACTAGGCTCAAATCTAATATGTACATCTCCATATTGCCCCGATCCACCGGTTTGTTTTTTATGCTTCCCCTGAACCTCTATGACACCTTTAATAGTCTCTCTATAGCTTATCTTGGGCTCAGATGTAATACTATTCACTCCAAATTTATTTTGTAATTTATGAGTTATAACCTGTAGATGTTTCTCTCCCTGCCCTCCTATCAGTAACTCTTTGGTCTCATAATTCCTTTTGACTTTAAAAGTCGGATCTTCATCGGTTAATTTTTGCAGAAGGGTACTTATCTTCTCATCATCACTTTTATTCAGAGGTTCTACTGCCAGATACAGACATGGTTCAGGAAAGTCAATAGCAGGGTAAATTATAGGATCTTTTAGATCACAGAGTGTATCCCCTGTTTGAGTGTGCTGTAACTTAGTAGTTCCGCCAATATCTCCAGCTCTTATTTCATCACTATTTACTTGAGTTATTCCCCTGAGAAAAAAGAGGTTAGATATTTTTTCTTTTTTCTTTTTATTTGTATTAAAAATTTCCATATCTGTTCTTATAACTCCAGAATTTACTTTAAATAATGAGATCCTTCCTACAAAAGGATCTACAATTGTCTTAAATACAATGGCAGATAAAGGCTCCTCAACATCTACTTTTTTAATTTTGTAAAATTAAGTTGAATTACACTTTTTTATCACATAACATCTACTTTTTTAATTTTTAATTCAGATGTTTTAGGATTTTCCCCTATTCTCTCTCCACCCTGCATCTCATTTGGAGTTGGCATATAATTTAAAAATGTATCAAACAGAGTATGGATTCCTATGGAATTAACAGCTGATCCTACTAATACAGGTATTATCTCTCCATTTACAATCCCTGTATGAAGACCGCTATGGATCTCTTCATCGGTAAACTCCTCTCCATTAAAGAATTTTTCCATCAACTCT